>JAZNVA010000183.1:0-13792 GCA_045592565.1 Eubacteriales bacterium
GTCACGTGGAATATGATGAGATCGAAGATCCGCTTCCGTTTGATGTCAATGCGCCCGTGATCGAAATTGCCGATGAGGACTACGCGCTATGGTATCGGGATCTTTCCGAGGATATGAGCGCCTACAACGGAAAAACTGTAAAATTCAAGGGAATTGTCGCACCGGATTCTCGGCTTCCCAAGAATTCCGCAATTTTAGGACGTCACGTCATGACCTGCTGTGTGGATGATATTCAGTACAGCGGAATGATCTGTGTTTTCAAAGAGCCGCTCCAACTGAAAGCCAAGGATTGGATCACCGTTAAGGGAACCATAAAGGTAGAAAAGCATAAGCTGTACCGCCAGATGGGACCTGTCCTTTACGTGGAAAGTACAGAATTTGCTGTACCGCCCAAGCAAGAAGTAGCAACCTTTTATTGATACAAAAACGCTGTGCAGAGGCGTCCCATGCTTCTACACAGCGTTTTTTGATCGTTTATTGGATCAGAGAACAATTCTCAATTATACAAAACTTTTATTTCTATTACTGAATACGGTCAATAACAGACTGTACCCAAGCGACCAAGCTCTGCTTTTCTTCCTCGGTCACCTTACCGCCAAAGAAAGGCAGACCACCAAGCTTGATGTATTTGACATCATCAATCACATTGGTTCCGGTCTCCTTGAGAACCTCAAGAAGCTTGTTGCCCATCTTTTCATCGCCATCGATCAGCAATGCAACATTCTGAGCCTTTTTCTTGTTCAACTCAGAACAGAAACGACGCAAAACATCATCCGGCTCACCCTTACCGGATACAGCAAGGACAACCAATCTCTCGTTTTCACAAGAATATGCGGGAGGAATGATATCGATCGCATTGTGATTCTGCGAAAGATCAAATTCCTTTTTTACGATCTCAGCCATCGCTTTCAGCTTCGCTTTTCCGGAGTAATACAGAAATCTCATTTTCAGTGCCATAGTAGATAGAATCCTCCAAATAAAATATTGACAAAATCATTATACCAAGAAACAGGTAAATAATCAATAGTTTTTTGGGAAAAACTGTCGAGTGCAGGATAAGATTTACAGTTACTTCAAAAATAGGGTATGAAACCTTGACATTTTCTCGTATTTATGGTAAAATTACAATAATGCGACGTTGGGATTCCTGTTCCCTCAATTATACAAAATTTGCATTTTGTATAATTGGATGTCAGCCAAGAAATACACCAATTATACAATCCTGATATTCGTTTTTGCATAACCGAAACGACCGATGGGAGGTCCCCTGCTTTGTCGCACTTCGACTTTGATTATCTTATCGTTTTCAATCCTAGGTATGACGATGCTTCCTTGACTGATTTGTTTTCATTTTTCTCTGAAAATGGCATCCGAAGATTCTTCTTTTGTGAGCCTTTCGATCACAACTGTCATAGTATTTCTCAGGTAAAATGCCGCATACGTGATATCAAGAAAGTAATTGGCGCAAGATGTCCTCGCGGCGTAAGATTTTCTGTTTGCGCAGATATTCAGATGTCTGATGGTATCTCTTCGGTGTCCGCATTGAGGCGGTTATTGATTCCACACACCGATTCATTATTTTTGCGATTACCGATTTTCCGCTTCGATGATTGGATCAATACGGAGTTGAATTCTATTTTGTTCCGCCACCGTTTTTTACCAATTTTTTCCTGCTTCGAAGCAAACCTGAAAACCAATCCCTCACATCAACTGACACAACTGATCCATTCGGATCCTTTTCGTGTATGCTTAGATATCAATTACATGACAGCACCGTTTTCCCAACCGATTCTTTATGATCTGATTCAAAGAAACGTACCGATCCTTCCCTGCATTTCCTATTCCCTTTCAGACTATGCGGGATCGATCACGGGATTTGATCAGTTAAAATCCGAGATTGGATCTCCATTGTATACAAAGCTTTGTCGTAACATCCAACGGGCTAAAGCCTATATATTGCCTGTAAAAAAGCAGGAAAAATAACTGTTACGTCGGATCCGCGCGTTTATACTTTTGCTTGGTAGCTTCTCCTCCTCGCAAATGCCTTTCCTTTTTGTTTTGTTCCAAAACAAGCTTTGCCTCTTCATACAAGGTGCGATTCACGTACTTTAAGTGTTGGGTAATGTCTTTATGTACCGTACTTTTGCTAATCCCAAAATGAGCGGCAACAGCGCGTACGGTCGTGTGATTTTCAACCAAATACGTTGCGAGCAATACGCACCGTTCCTTGTCGGATGAAATATACATCATTGCAAATCCCCTCTTTACAAATTGGTTTCTTCCTTACCAATATATGTATATGCGTCTTTATGCATCGTTTTTCTTACTTTATTAATATTTATTTAAGGATATTTTATGCAAAAGGAAATCAACAAATTTTCTGACTCCGATATTCTGGAAGGAATGCCCTCTATTTCGGCGCTTTTAAAAGGAATCGAACGTCATGTCAATGATCGACGAATTCTTCGGATCCTGTTTGATCGGGATAAGATCGATTCCAAGCGGCGGGAATTGAGTTTTCTGCAGGCAAAGGCAAGAGAACTCTCTTTTGAAATTGAATTTGCAGACCGTAGTATGATCGATGACCTTTGTATCGGATCCAGCCACGGCGGAATTATCGCACAATGCACGGGACGTACCATTCCCCCGCTCTCTCCCGATTCCATTAAGGATTCGGGTGTATATTTCATTTTTGACGGCGTGGAGGATCCTTATAATTTTGGCTATGCCGTGCGATCCCTGTACGCGGCGGGCGTTGACGGTCTGATTCTTGGTGAGCGAAACTGGATGGGGGCTGCGGGCGTGGTGGCTCGTTCCTCTGCAGGGGCGTCCGAATTGATGGAGCTATTCGTTGCCAATCCTACAGATGCTATCCCAATGTTCAAGGACAAAGGATATACTGTGCTTTGTGCAGGGATCCGTGATTCCGTCTCCTTGTTTGAAACCTCGCTAAAAAAGCCACTTTTGGTGATCTTGGGAGGCGAAAAACGCGGAATATCCCGATCGGTTCTGGACATGGCTGATCAGACCGTTCGCATTGATTACGGAAGCTCCTTTGGTGGCTCCTTATCCACCTCTGCCGCAACGGCTGTATTCGCGTTTGAAATATTGCGATATAATCGTGAACTTTAAAAAATAAATGATAAGAGTTTATCGTTTATTAAAAAAAACATGATATAATGAGCTCAAAGATCGAGGTAAAAAGAAATGAATCGAAAATTGGCGGTCATCGGCGTTGGAAATATGGCAAAAGCCATTATTTCCGGTGCCGTATCTCAGAATCTACCGATCTCGGAGATCCTGCTTTGCGATAAAAATATCGAACAATATAAAATGCTTCCCACACAGGCGTCCATTCCGCTTCGTCCTGTATTTACCATTTCCGAGGCGGTATCGGAGGCGGATTGCGTTCTGCTTTCGGTAAAGCCTCAAAACTTTCCCGAGATCCTCCGCGAGATCGTCCTGGTAGATGGTTATGAAAAAAAGCTATATATCTCCATTGCGGCAGGTATCGCCGTAAACGATATTTCTTCGGCACTAAACGGTGCTTGTGTCATTCGTGTTCTTCCCAATCTTCCTATGGTTATCGGACGGGGCGTATCTGTGATCTGCAAAAATGACAGTGCCAATACCGACGATTTTGAGTTTGTTTGCTCGATATTCCGATCTTCCGGCAGCATCGTTTTGATTCAAGAAGAAGAGATGAATCGAATGATCGGCGTCACCTCCTCATCTCCAGCCTACGTTTTTCAATTCATTCATGCCATCTATCAAGGCGCTCTGGAACAAGGACTTCCCGATCATGATCTGAAAAATATTATTTGCGATATGGTCATCGGCGCCGCAACACTCCTGAAGGAGTCGACGGATTCTCCCGAAACATGGATTTCCAGAGTTGCCTCTAAGGGCGGCACCACGGAGCGCGCACTGGAGCAACTGAACAACTATAATATTAACGAAGCGATTGCACAAGCCATGATTGCCTGCACCAACCGTGCAGACGAGCTTGGGGAAAAAAATAAGTAAAATAAGGATGTGTCATGTTGAAAGACAAAAAAGAAAAAAAGTTCAAGCTTTTTGATATGAATCGGGACGGAAAAGGCGTCGACAAAATAGAGGATCGTAAGCCGACGTTAAAATTTTTCTTTGTACTGTTTTGGAGAAAGTTCTCTCAGATACTTCAACTGAATTTATTGATGCTTTTTCAAGTCATTCCTCTGGTGGTCATTGCGGGTATCTATTTCTTCGGAACCAAAACCCCGACCGTTACTTCCGCAAGCTTTGCGCCTCTGTACGGAATGACAAAAATCCTTCCTTCCCCTTCCCTTACCCAATCACTTGACTTTTTGGGGATCCAGATGGAGGTTCCCGTATTCAATCCATGGGTTATGATTACAATGATCCTTCTTGGACTTTTCTTAGCCATTACGTGGGGATGGCAGAATGTTGGCTCCACATACGTGCTTCGAGGATTGGTTCGCGGAGATGCCGTTTTTGTATTCTCAGATTATTTTTATGCAATCAAGCGGAATTTTAAGCAAGCATTCTTTATGGGCTTGATCGACTTTGTTTTCAGCGCAGTCCTTGTTATCGATTTTCTCTTTTTCTATTATAAAACAGGCTCCTTTGCAGCTGACTTTATGTACTTTGGCATTTTTGCCATCGCGTTGATCTATATTGTTATGCGATTCTATATCTACCATTTGCTGATCACCTTCGATCTGTCTAATATGAAGATTTTGAAAAACGCGTTGATTTTCTCCGTTTTGGGAATCAAACGAAATCTTATGTCCGGGATCGGAATCATTTTGTTGCTCGGACTTCACATCTTCCTGATGTTCTGGCTCATGCCCATGGGAATCGCCCTACCTTTGATTCTTCCCTTTACGTACGTATTGGCAACCATCGGATTTATCACCTCGTATGCCGCATATCCGATCATTGACCGATATATGATCGCGCCGTATCAAACCAAGGTGGAGACGGCAGAGGATGAAGAAACGGCCTCTGAGGAAGAAGCGGAATAATAAAAGAATCAAAAAAGAACAGGGCTAAAGCCCTGTTCTTTGTTTCCTATTGTGTCAATTCCTCTAACGTACCAAAACGATATCCTTGTTCTTTTAGCGTATCAATAAACTCGCCAAGAATCGCCGCATTGGTTGCTGAGCTTGGATGCAGAAGGATCACCGCTCCATCGTGCATATAGGTCAACAAAGTATTCATTGCTGACTGAGCGGACGGCTGCTTATCGTTATCCCAATCCGCATAAGCAAGGCTCCAGAAGATGGTTTGATAACCAAGTTGCGCCGCAAAGCTCAAAGAGCGCTCGTCAAATTTCCCCTCAGGCGGTCGATAAAATTTTGCAAGCTCCTTGCCTGTTGTTTCAAAATATAACGCGTTGAGCATATCCAATTCTTCCTTGAAGCTTTCTATATCGTTGATCTGTGTCATGTCCTTATGATGAGCCGTATGATTGGCAACAATGTGCCCCTCATCCGACATTCTTCGAACCAGATCGGGCTGTGACACGATCAAATGATTTAAAATAAAAAACGCACCAGTTACGTTCTTTTCTTTTAAAACATCCAGGATCTTCTCCACGTTTCCGTTTTCGTATCCCGCGTCAAATGTCAAGTAAACGACCTTTTCCTGACGCTTGTCCACGTAATATCCCTGATAATTTTCAATCCATTCCATGGATGGATCGCAAATCGGTTTTCTGTGCTCCTTGTTTCTTTTACAATACCAATTCAGCACCGTATCACTGACAGCAGATACACCGACAGAACAAACAATTAAAGCAGAAATAAAACTGAGAAACAATATGCCGATCTTTTTTTTCATACAATCACCTCCCCATTTAGTTTGGTATTATCATTTGATTTCAAATCATGAAAATGTAACCGAAAAAAGAAACAGACTGCATATGCAGTCTGTTTCTTTTTGTTATTTTGTCATTTTTTCCTGTTTCACTTTATGGTCGATCACGTGTCTGGAAGCAAGTTCATTTTTGATATCGTCCAGAGAAATTCCCATTTCGATCATCAAAACCATTACATGATAAACAAGGTCCGCGATCTCGTAGATCGTTTCTGCCTTATCGTTTGCTTTTCCCGCAATGATCACCTCAGTGGATTCCTCTCCCACCTTTTTCAGAATTTTATCAATTCCCTTTTCAAACAAATACGTGGTATAGGAGCCCTCCTTCTTTTCAAGCTTTCTGCCCTCAATAACCTTCATCAGGGCTTCCAGAGAAAACTCCTCGCTCTCCCCACGATAAATCACCTCATTGAAACAGGAATCGGTTCCAAGATGGCAGGCCGGTCCATCCTTGTAAACGCACACAGTCAGCGCATCACGATCACAATCGGTGGTGATACTGACAATATGCTGTTTGTTTCCCGACGTCTCTCCCTTTCTCCACAGACACTGTCTGGAACGAGACCAAAAGCAGGTCGTTCCCTCCTCCATGCTGATCGCAAGGCTTTCCTTGTTCATATATGCAACGGTGAGAACTTTTTTGGACGCTGCATCCACGACCACGGCAGGGATCAAGCCTTTTTCATCAAATTTCAAATCATTTACAGTAAGCATTTTTGCTCTCCTTTTATAATCTTACGTTAATGGTTTCGGCGGCAAGCTTTTGCTTTAATTCCTTAATATTGACCTCGCCAAAATGGAAAATAGAAGCGGCAAGACCGGCGTCTACCTTGGGAAGCTGATGGAACAAGGTAACAAAGTCCTCCATACACCCCGCGCCTCCGGAAGCGATAACGGGAACCTGCACGGCATTGCAAACCGCATCCAGCATTTCTAAATCAAACCCCTTCTTGACGCCGTCTGTATCGATGCTGTTTACAACGATTTCTCCCGCGCCGTTGGCAACACCTCGCTTGATCCATTCGATGGCTTCCATGCCCGTGTCTTCCCGACCGCCCTTATTAAAGACGTGAAAACGGTCTCCAACACGTTTCATATCCACAGAAAGCACCACGCACTGATCTCCATATTTTTTGGCGGCGTGATAAATCAGGTCGGGATTGGCGATCGCGCCCGAATTGACACTGACCTTGTCAGCTCCGCATTTCAGAACACGGTCAAAATCATCAAGGGAACGAATGCCTCCGCCAACGGTCAACGGAATAAAGACGCGCTCCGCTGTTTCTCGCAAAATATCGGTAAACAACGACCGCTCCTCGTAAGAGGCGGTTATATCGTAAAAGACAAGCTCATCCGCTCCGCATTCGCTGTAAAACTCAGCCAAAGAAACGGGTGAGGAAACGTCTCTCAGATCCAGAAAGTTCACTCCCTTTACCACACGTCCGCCTTTGACGTCCAGACAAGGGATAATTCGCTTTGTAATCATGCACACTCCTTTGCGAGGGAAACTGCCTCGCTCAACTCAATCGCGCCCGTATAGAGAGCTTTTCCGAGAATCGCACCGTACAGATCCATTTTCGCCAAGCAACGAACGTCCTCCAAGGTAGAAACGCCCCCCGATGCGATCACGTTCAAATCAAAGCGCTTGGACAATTCTCTGTAAAGCTCCAAATTGGTACCTGACATCATACCGTCCTTGGAAATATCCGTACAGATGATCGTCCGAACCCCAAGCTCTTGAACTGTACGGCAGAATTCAAAGCAGGAAAGCTGAGATACCTCCGTCCAGCCCTTAATTGCCACCATACCGTCTTTGATATCGATACCGACAGCAATATGATCGGGATACGCTGCAACAGCTTGTTTTAAAAATTCGGGATCGGTCACAGCTGCGGTTCCAATAATGACTCGGTCAACACCGATATCCACATATTTTTTCACGGTCTCAATGCTCCGTATGCCACCGCCAACCTCAACAGAAAGAGAAGTTTGCTCTACAATGCGCCGTATTGTCTCAAAATTTGCCGTATTTCCCTCTTTTGCGCCATCCAGATCAACGATATGCAAAAATTCCGCTCCACTTTTCTCAAAGCTTTTTGCCACCTCTGCGGGGGTATCACTATATACGGTAACCTTATTATAATCGCCCTTCATCAGGCGGACAGCTTGTCCACCGATCAGATCGATTGCGGGAATAATATTCATGCTTACTCCTTTTACATTTCACAAAACGCTTTTAATATGGAAAGACCGATCCTTCCGCTTTTTTCAGGATGGAATTGAGCCCCCCACACATTCTTATTTCGCACGGCAGCCGTCAACTCCGCGCCGTATTCCGCGGTTGCGATCACATAATCCTCACAGTCAGCCGCATAGAAGGAGTGGACGAAATAGACACAATCCCCTTCCTGAACGTGAGCAAACAAAGGATCCTTTTCGCCCTTCATATGCAGAGGATTCCATCCGATATGGGGAATCTTCAGGTTAGCGGGAATTACGTCGCGAATGGGACGAACCGCTCCGGGGATCAAGCCAAGACCTGCATGCTCTCCGTATTCATAGCTTTTATCAAATAGCATCTGCATACCGAGGCATATTCCAAGCAAGGGCTTGCCATTTGCCGTTTCCTGCAAAATAACGCGATCCAGTCCGCTTTTACGAAGCTTCGCCGCAGCATCCTCAAAAGCTCCGACACCGGGCAAAAGAATTCGATCCGCAGCGGCAATCTGCGCAGGATCTGAGGTAACCTTGACTTCCGCTCCGATGGCGTGAAAGGAGCTATTAAGAGAAAACAGGTTGCCAACGCCGTAATCAATAATCGCAATCATATCAGCATACCCTTCGTGGAAGGAATTTTATCCGCCTTTTGAGGATCGATCGCTACGGCGATCTGAAGCGCATGAGCAAAGGCTTTAAATGCCCCCTCAATGATGTGGTGAGAATTCTTCCCCGCAAGCTGCTGGAAATGCAGGCAGATCTTGGAATGGCGGACAAAGGCAATGAAAAATTCCTCTGCAAGCTCGGTGTCAAAATCACCGATCTGCTCGGCAGGGATATTCAATCCAAAGCAAAGACAGTCCCGTCCCGAAATATCCATGGCGCAAAGGATCAAGGTCTCATCCATGGGCAGAAGCATACTGCCGTAACGGGCAATTCCCTTCGCGTCGCCGATCGCTTTTGCAAATGCCTGGCCCAGACAAATGCCAATATCCTCCACGCTATGATGATAGTCCACGTGGGTATCTCCCGCGCAACGCACGGTAAGATCAACATTTGCGTGAGAAGCAAGGAGCGTCAACATATGATCTAAAAATCCGCAACCGCTGTTCACGTCTGCAATTCCATTTCCGTCCAGATTCAAGGTCAGGGAGATATCGGTTTCCTTGGTTTTTCTGTTAATTTCAGCTATTCTCATGGTTTCAAACATCCTTTTTCAAAATTGATGCGATTTCACGAATCAGACAATCCATCTGTTCCTTGGTTCCCACTGTGATTCGGTTATACTCACAGATCAGAGGATTGTTAAAGTGTCTCACAAGGATCCCTCGTGCCTTCAGAGCCAGATACAACTCCTCGCCGCCGATGTCGGGACTCTTGGCAAAAATAAAGTTTGCTTTGGAATCCGTACAGGTAAATCCCATTTCGCGCAGAGCATTTTGCGTATATGCGCGATTGCACGCGATGACATTACAATTTTCCAGATAATATCCGTTGTCCGCTACAGCGGCTTCTCCCGCAAGTAAGGTCAGGCGATTGATATTATAAGGGTTAGTGGAAAATTTGATTTTTTCCAGATCGGCGATCAGTTCCCGATTTCCAAAGGCAAAGCCCAGTCTGGCGCCTGCCATGGAGCGGGATTTGGAATAGGTCTGCACCACCAAGAGATTGTCGTATTTCTTTGTCAGTTCAACGCAGGATTCTGCGCCAAAGTCTACGTATGCCTCGTCGATCAGTACCAACCGATCAGGGTTTGCCGTAACGATCCGCTCAATCTCACTCTTGGACAAAGCAAGTCCCGTGGGCGCATTGGGATTGGCGATCACCACGTTTGCATCGTTGCCAAGATACTCCTCAACGTCAATGGAGAAATCTTCTCTCAATGGAATTTCCGTATATTGAACGCCGTAAAGCTCAGCATACACGCGATAAAATCCGTAGGAGATATTGGGAAATTTGACGGGATGATCCTCGTCGTTGCAGAATGCCATGAAGGAGAAATTGAGGATATCGTCCGAGCCGTTGGAAACAAATACATTCTCACTTTCCACGCCATACAGCTCTGCCAGCTTCTTTTTCAACCCCTTGCAAACAGGATCGGGGTACAGATTCAGGTGAGACACCGCATCTCGGTTCACTGCTTGCAGTACTCCCTCGGACGGAGGGAATGGAGACTCATTGGTATTCAGCTTGATGTATTTCATGTCGGTAGGCTGTTCCCCGGGGGTGTACGCCTCCAGACTTGCGTATTTGGAATTGATCAGTCGACTCATTGATTGTCCTCTACTTTCTCAAATCGAATGACCGCGCTTTTGGCGTGAGCGCCAAGTCCTTCCTTTTGAGCAAAAAATTCAATATCCTTGCTTACCTTTTTTAAAGCATCCTCTGTGTAGTAGGTAAACTGGGTTTTCTTTACAAAATCATCCACAGACAGCGGACTGGAAAAACGTGCAGTACCGCTGGTAGGTAGAGTGTGATTGGGACCGGCAAAATAATCTCCCAGTGGCTCGGGACAATATTTTCCCATGAAAACAGAGCCCGCATGGTGGATCTTATCCAGATAACGGAAGGGATCGTCCACACAGATCTCCAAATGCTCGGGTGCAATGCTGTTGGCTACCTCAACTGCTTGCATAATACTGTCTGTGACAATAATCTTTCCGTTTTGATCTATCGATATCCTTGCGATCTCTTCTCTATCCAAAAGGGGGATTTGACGCTCCAGCTCGTCAGATACCTGCTTCGCAAGCTCTAAGGAATCGGTAACCAGTACTGCGCTTGCCATCTTGTCATGCTCCGCCTGAGACAGAAGGTCTGCCGCCACGTAAACGGGATTACAGGTTCCGTCGGCAATCACAAGGATCTCGCTGGGGCCCGCGATCATGTCGATCGCAACCTTACCAAACACCTGCTTCTTTGCTTCAGCCACAAAGGCGTTGCCCGGCCCGACAATTTTATCCACCGCGGGAACTGTTTCGGTTCCGTATGCCAGTGCGGCAATCGCCTGCGCACCGCCTATCTTGAAGATCCGTTCTACTCCCGCAAGCTTTGCGGCGGCAAGGATCACAGGATTGACACTGCCATCCTTGGATGGGGGAGTTACCATGACGATCTCCTTGCAACCTGCGATTTTGGCAGGAATACAGTTCATCAAAACGGACGACGGATACGCCGCCGTGCCGCCGGGCACATACAAGCCCACTTTTTCAATGGGAATGACCTTTTGGCCGATCACAACGCCATCATTTTCATTGATCACAAAACTGTTCCGAACCTGTCTGGAATGGAACGCGTAAATATTTTTCGATGCTTTTTTCAGGATCTCAATGAATTGAGGATCCACCGAGGCAAACGCCTCGTCGATCTCCTTCTCAGTCACCTCCAAAGCATTCAATCTGACTCGGTCAAATCGCTCACAATAATCAAAAAGTGCGGCATCGCCACGGTTTCGAACCTCCCCGATGATCTCGGAAACCACTCCTTCCACATTTTTTGTGCTTCCGATCTCACGGGAGAAGATCTCCGAGCGATCGATCTCATTATAATTCAAAATCCGTATCACGGTATCCTCCTATGGGTGTATCACATGTTTTCCAGCACGCGATTCATTTGCTCGCAAATGGTTCGTATGCTTTCATTTTTGAACTTATAGCTTACCTTATTGGCAACCAGACGGGCGCTGATATTGACAATATCACTCTTGGGCTCCAGATCATTTTCCAGAAGGGTTTTTCCTGTTTCCACAATATCCACGATCACGTCCGACAACCCAAGGATCGGCGCCAATTCTATGGAACCGTTCAATTTAATAATATCGATCTCTCGGCTTAGCGAGGAATAATATGTCTTGGCAATATTCGGAAATTTGGTCGCTACGCGCAGAGTACGGTCTCTTTGATCGCAAAAATCCTTTTTCGCGGCAACTGCCATTCGGCATTTTCCGATCCCCAGATCGGCAAGCTCATAAATATCGGGCTCATACTCCAGAATAATGTCCTTGCCCGCAATTCCGATATCCGCCGCTCCCCGTTCTACATAAATGACCACGTCGGAAGGCTTTACCCAGAAATATCGGACACCCTTCTCGGGATTTTCAAAAATCAGCTTTCGGCTTTCTTCGTGGATCGACGGACATTCAAAGCCCGCCTTCTCAAACATACCGTATGCCTTTTCACCCAGTCGCCCCTTCGGCAGAGCGATGTTAATCATTGGTTTCAAGGGTACACATTCCTCCATTTGTCAATTTAATAAGCTGACGGTAGCGAATCGACGTGTTCGGTTCAGAAGCAGTGATCACACGCTTTCCTTCCGCCATAAGTTGACGTTGCGCTTCCAAAATAGTCTGCGGTGCGGTTTCGGCATCATACCAAAGCATTACGTCAACGTCATACGTTTGAGGAGCTACGTCAAATCGCTCCAAACGATCCAGATACACGGCAAATCCGATCGCGCCCGATCTCTTACCAAGACGGTGCAACAAGCGGTCATACCGTCCGCCCGAAAGGACACTGTCAGGGATTCCATTGATAAAGCCGCGGAAGCTGATGCCATCGTAATAGGTTGCATCGTTTACAATGGAGAAATCCAGATAGAGACGGTGAGCAAGTCCATATGCGCTCATTACATCTCCGATATTTTTCAAATTTTCGTACGCCTGCCTCATTTTGTCGCCGACCAAAATCGATTCCAATACAGGAAGCGCCTGATTGATGGGCAAATACAGATCGGTGAGAGCGCAAAGTTTTTTCTTCACCCCAGCGAAAATCCCCTGCTGATCGCAAAGCGCTGCCAAGGAATTGACGTTTTTACTCTCGATCAGACGAATAAACTGATCTCTGTCTGCCGACCGGATCCCTGCTTCCTCCAGCAATCCGTCAAGGATCCCCATATGAGAAAGATCCAGAATAGAGTCCGAACTGATGTTTTCCAAGCTACGAAGCGCAAGCATGATGACCTCGCATTCGGCGTACAGATCAATCTTGCCGATGCATTCCAAGCCTGTCTGCATGATCTCACGGAATCCATTGCTCTCCGCTGAGGTTCGGTATACGTTCTCGTTATAGCAAAGCTTATGTATCACCGTATCCTCATCGGGAATATTCTTAATGATCGAAAGTGTCACGTCCGGCTTCAGTGCCAACAGTTTTCCGTTGGTATCGGTAAAGGTAAGCACGTTCTGACTTACCAAAAAGCTTTTGTTATGTGCATAGAGGTCGTACTCCTCAAACTTGCTTACCTTATACAAGGAATATCCATACTGACGGTACAAATCTCTGAGACTGTACGTTACGCTTTCTTCTTTTTTCAGTACTTGATTGGAAAAATTCATTTTTGCTCTCCCTTGATTCGCTTCAGAATGCGGGAATATCCGCCGTCTCCGTACAGGATACAACGGTTCACACGGCTAATGGTTGCGGTGCTTGCGCCCGTTTCCTCCACAATTTTATTATAAACGACCTGTTCGGACAGCATTTTGGCAACCAACAAGCGTTGCGCGATATCGTTCAGCTCCTTTTTGGTCATCAGATCGTCTAAAAATGCCACACATTCCTCTTCGCTTTGAATCGAAACGATCGCCTTCATCAGCAATCTGTAGCCCTCATTATCCGCCATATTCATATTGAAATCCTTTCTTTATCCAAAATACTTTAATATTTTAGCACATTAAAGCGATAAAGTCAATAGTTTTTTTAAT
>JAZNVA010000184.1:0-24919 GCA_045592565.1 Eubacteriales bacterium
GACCGCTTGGCCTCCGACTTGGCAACCGACGTCGGTTGCCTGTCTTTTTTATTTAACGGAAATCAGAATTGATCGCTCTCGTCTTGGGGGACGACTTCCTTGAATGCGGTGATGGCGCACTTGATCATATCGTCCGTAGGCTCCAGAACCGTGATCCGTTGCAGCCAAAGTCCGGGGGCGGAAATGATGCGGGTAAAGGCGTTGTCCTTCCGTCCCGCCAGCTTGATCAGCTCGTATCCGATCCCCATGGTCAAGGGGAGCATCAACAGCTTTACCGCCGCGCGGATCGCCGTGTAGATCCAGCCAAGAGTCAAAAATTCTTCACCGAAGATCAGGATAAACAGAGGGTCGATAAAGAATCCCACGAAAATACCGACCAGCAGCATGAGAATGAGGAACGAGGTTCCGCATCTGGGGTGGAATCTGCGCTCCTTGCGCACGTTCTCCACGGTCAGCTCCTTGCCGTCCTCATAACAGAAGATGGTCTTATGCTCCGCACCGTGATACATAAAGGTACGCTTGATCTCCTTCATACGGGAGACCAACGCCATGTACGCCACCAGGATCACGATCTTCAAAATTCCCTCAAACACCGATTTGATCAGGGAATCCAGCGCCGCGTTGGAGGAAGATAGGAAGGGCATCCAGCCCGCCAGCAATCCGTAAAGGAAGGTGGGCAGCATCACAAACAATCCGATCGCCAGAACCACGCCAAGTACCGTAGCAACCACCATCAGCGCGCCCATCAGCAAAGAGGAATCCTTTTTTTCGTTTGACTGCTCATCGGCAGTCTCAACAAGTGGCTCCGCTTCGGCTTCGGGAGAAACAGGGGGATCCCCCGCCAAGGCTTCTTCGCCCTTTTTTGCCCGTTTTGCAGCCTTCTTGGCTTCCTTCTGTCGTTGTTCCTCCTCAATGGCATCCTCCAAGCCCGCAAGCTCCGCGGATCGCATCAGGCATTTGTAGCCGTCGATCATGGAGGTGACAAAATTGAACACTCCGCGAACAATGGGAAGGCGCACCAGCTTAGATTTTGCCGTTGCCTTGTTTGCCCATTTTTCCAGTACGATCTCACCATCGGGCGTCCGTACCGCCATAGCGGACATTTTCGGTCCGCGCATCATAATTCCTTCGATCAGCGCCTGACCTCCAATAGAGGTCTTTTTGGCGCAGACCTGCTTACAGTCTTTTTTCACGACATCCTCCTATTCCGTTTTCCACAAACGGAATTTGTTATTTTCATCCAGATACCAGTATCCCTCAAATCCCGTTTCCTTTTCGGGACTCGTCTCGGAATACAGATAAATTTTTTCACATTCCACAAAGGGCCCATTCATCTCCTCGGCGGTCTCCAGAAGTGTCTCCAGCCGATTCTCATCGCCGCGGAAATAAATCACCTTTAACGCGCTACAGCCCAGAAAAGCGCTGTTTCCAACCGTCTCCACCCGATCCCAAAGCTGAATGACATTCATAGCGGAGCACTCCTCAAAGGCATTCTCTCCTATGCTCAGGACAGAGGATGGCAAACGGATCTCCTTCAGTGCGGAGCAGCCCCAAAAGGCTTCGGCACTGATCTCACTCAATCCCTCTCCAAAGGTCAGCTCCTTCAGTCTGTCGCAATTTTTAAACGCCTGCTCCCCGACAAAGGTCACCTTACCCCCAACGGTAATTTCAATTCCGTCACAGTCCGCAAATGCCCGCGCCTCGATCCGAGTGACCGTTTCAGGCAAGGAGATCTTACTCACAAGGGCGGAATCCAATCCCGAAAAGGCGTCCTCTCCAATACTGACTACCGAAAATCCGTTGATGACAGCGGGAATGAGATATTCCTTCCTCTCTCGGTCGGAAATTCCCGTCAAGCATGCCGTCTCCCCCTCGTCGATTGCCTCGATCTCGAAGATGCGCGACGCCTCGATCCATTCGGCGCGCAGCGTAACGTCCGCTTCTACGATCGACCCTGTAAAGCTCCACAGACTGTTGGTCTTCTCGTTTTTCCAACAGTGAAAGATATATCCCTCTCTGACGGGAGTAGGCGGTTCTACGACCTTTTTGCCCTTCTCAATCTGCTGAGACGGGATCTCTGTCCCCCCTTGAGAATCAAAGGTCACCGTGAACAATTCGGGTTCGGTTGGCTCCTCCTCTCCACCACAGGCACAAAGGCAAAGAAGCAACGTCACCGCAAGAAAAGAAAAGACGATATATCGTTTGAGTTTCACCGTTTCGGTCCTCCGTATTTTTCGATCATCCTCTATATTATAATCCTTTTTTTACAATTTGTCAACGCGAAGTGAGAAAATGTAACAACCCGTACAAATTTCTTCTGTTTCTCTCCGCCTCAGAATCCGCCCCGATTTCCTCCAAGACGCCAAAGGAGCTTTCGCAGCAGCTCCGCAGGAAACACGCTCAAGGAGAGCAGGAGCGTCATACCTAACTCACTTACCGTCAGCGGCATGGTTCTCAAAACCGAGCCGCCCAGATAGACGAACAGGATCTGTGTCATACATACCAACAGCATAATTCCCAAAAAGGCTCTGTTGCGGGAAGCACCTGCGAGCAGGCGCAAACGGTCGGTTCTGGCGTTAAAGCAATTGAAGACCGACGTAAAGATAAAGAGGGCAAAAAAAGCTGTCAGCTGACAAAGGCGATTCGGCGTCTGTCGAAAGAGCGAGCAGATCGTGGGATGTAACAAAAAGGTCAGACAAAGCCCTACCGTAAAGCCACCAAGAAGAAGGATCTGATGGACCATGTAGCCGTTGAGGATCGGCTCATCCCGCCGCTTTGGCTGTTCCTTCATATAAGACGCCAAGGGTGCTTCTCCCGAAAAAGCGAGCCCTCCCAGTGTATCCATAATGATATTGATCCAAAGCATCTGCACCACCGTCACAGGAGCATCAATGCCCACGAAGGGGCCGATCATGGAAACTCCGACGGCGCAAAAATTCATCGTAAGCTGAAGGGTGATAAACTTTCGAATACTCTTGAAGATCGTTCGACCGTAAAGCACTGCGCGTGCAATGGAGGACAGATTGTTATCCAGAATAATGATATCCCCCGCGTCCCGCGCCACATGTGTTCCCGAACCCATGGCAAAGCCGATATCCGCCCGCTTCAGAGCGGGCGCATCGTTGATCCCGTCCCCCGTCATGCCTACCACCAGCTCCCGCTCCTGCGCCAGACGAACCAGACGGCTCTTATCCGCAGGCAACGCCCGCGCCACGACCGCGAGACGGGAAAGCTTTTCTCCCAATTCTCCGTCTGACATGGCAGCCAGCTCCTCTCCCGTCAGCACCAGATTGCAGGAGCCTGTGAGCAATCCGCACTCGTGGGCAATGCTTCGTGCCGTGGCGGGGTGATCACCCGTGATCATCACCACTTGAATCCCCGCTCCTCTCAACTGACGAACTGCATCCTTTGCCTCCCGACGGATCCGATCTCGCAGAAGAACCGCACCGATCAAGGTCAGCTCTCCAAAGGAGCCGTTACCCATTTGTTCCCCCTCTGCAAGAAGCAACACACGCCCGCCTTGAGCAGTCATTTCCTCGATCCGCCGCAAAAATGCGTAGGAAAACGGAGCAAATGCCACCGTCCGTCCGTCTCCCACGTAGGCATAACGAGCCGCGGGCAGCAACCGCTCGGGGGCGCCCTTTACCAAGACGTGTCTTTCCCCTCTCGTTCCCCACAAGGTGACCGCGGCGTATTTTTTCACGCTGTCAAAGGGCAATCGATCCAGAACCTCCCACGTTTCGTGTGAGGTCGGGGAAATCGACTCCAAAAGCGCGCGATCGGTAGAATTTCCGCCCAACACCGTTCCGTCCGACCAGAGAGAATCCGTATTATATCGACAGGAGCGCTCGTAATGCGCCGCCAACGAGGGAACGCTTTTCTTCATATGTTGATACGATGTATATTCCGTTCCGTCCGCACACAGGATCGAACATACGCTCATCTTCCCCTCGGTCAGTGTTCCCGTCTTGTCGGTAAAAAGAATATTCATGCTCCCCGCCGCCTCGATCCCCACAGGCTTACGCACGAGCACCTGATCCCGAATCATTCGACGGATATTGGCAGACAGCACCACTGCGATCATCATTGGAAGTCCTTCCGGGACGGCAACCACAACGATCGTCAGCCCCAACATAAACGCTTGGAGCAGGTGGTGTCCGAGGTAAGGAAAATCCCGAAGCTTCATGAGAATCATCTCGGTGTGATAGCCGCTGTCGATGAAAAAAACATTGAACAGATAGGCAAATGCCACCAGTGCGGCGGCAAAATATCCGAGTCGGCTGATCTGCTTTGCCAATTTGCCAAGTCGGATCTTCAACGGGCTTTCTCGCGTTTCCATGCGGAGTTCTCCCGAGATTTGTCCAAGAAAGGTGGCATCTCCCACGGCAAAGACCTCCACCTCCGCATCTCCTCCTAACACGGGACAGCCTCGAAAGACCGCGCTTTTCCCATTGGGTGTTTGGGATCTGTCGGCACTTCTGATCTTTTCGATCTCTCGGTTTTCCCCCGTCATAGCGGATTGATCCACCGTCAAGGAACCTCTGACAACGTATCCGTCGGCAGGGATCTGCTCCCCCGCACTGATGCGCAAAAGGTCTCCTACCACGATCTCCTCCATCGGAATCAGCCGCCAGACACCGTCGCGCATCGCGCGTACGTCTGCGCGGTCACACTCCTCCGAAAGCCGCTGAAACGCCTTTTCGCTTCCACGCTCGGACAAGGTGGAGATCAGAGTAGCCAGAAAGACCGACACTCCGATGCCCAGTGTTTCGACCCAATCCCCACCCCGAAAGACAAATATCAGATTGACGCCCAGCGCGCAAAGCAGAATGCGGATCACGGGATCTCCCAGATTTCCCGCGAACAATCTCCAAAAGCTCTTACTGCCGCCCGTGCTGAGACGGTTAGAACCGTGCTCGGCTCGGGATGCTGTCACCTCCGCCTCGGTCAGCCCGTCTCTTCCATTCCTCAAAATCCCCTGCTTCTCCGCTGTTTTCATGCTACTCCGCCTTTCGGTTCCGTTTTGACATATTCATAAATAACTATATGAATCAATCGGGTTTAGCATGATAAAAAAGAGAGGACCGCTCTCCGTCAAAAAAGGGATCCGCTCTCAAAAATGCGAGCGGATCCCTTGGATGCAAAATTCTTATTCTACCAAACTATACTCCAGCATTTCGTAATGCAGGCGGCTTCCCACATCGCTGCCAAATGGCAACAACGCCATAGCAATAAACAGCTCCTCACCCGTGTCGAGATCGGCAAGGGTAGCATATTCTCCCTCTATTTTTTTTACAACATAATCCTTTGGTTCCATTCCTTTTCTCCTTCGTATACGGTCGATCTGTATTTATATATTTAGTCCGATTTTTTATATATTCGGTCAATATATCTCAAAAAAGTACTTGAAAAAAACTCAAAACTATGATATACTGTTTTTATTGTTATTATAGCATACCCCCCATCCGATTACAAGTCCCGCGGAGGATTTTTTATGGAAACCATTTATACCATTCCCGTCAACGAAGCCTTTGAGGCATCCGCCGAAAAGCCCGAATGCGGCTGTCCCTTTTGCGCCCTTTACAACAAGCTGGAGGATGATGAGCTGGATCTGATCCTGGGAGCCTCCATGATGGAGCCCGACGTGCGGATACAGACCAACAAGGAAGGCTTTTGCCGTACCCATTACGACATGATGTTTACAAGGAAAAACCGATTGGGCATGGCACTGACCTTGGAGAGTCATCTTGCCGAGCTGTCGGACGAGATCCGCGGTGGCGGACTCTTCTCTGCCCCCGGTCAGAAGGCGATCAAGCGGATCGGCGCTCTGGAGGACTCCTGCTACGTTTGCCGTCGAATTGAATTCAATTTCGGTCACATGGTGGAAACGGCTGTTCTTCTCTGGGAAAAGGACGAGGCATTCCGCGAAAAGCTTGCCGCACAGCCCTACTTCTGTCTCCCCCATTACCGCCGTATGCTGGCATATGCCTCTACCGCCCTTCCCAAAAAGCAATTTCCCGAATTTGAGAAGATCTGCGCATCCATCGTAGGCAATTACATGGAGAAGCTCAGCGGTGACGTAAGCTGGTTCTGCAAAAAATTCGATTATCGCTACGACGAAGAGCCTTGGTACGATTCCAAGGACGCCGTAGAACGCGCCATGCGCTTTCTTCGCTCCGATCTGCACAAGGCGCCCGAAAAGAAAAAATAAACATTCACAAGGAATTCTAAAATGATTGATTTACTGGATCTTCAAAAGCATTTTATTCTCACCCATCTGAAGGAAGGCGACATCGCCGTAGACTTTACCATGGGCAACGGACACGACACGGAGTTTCTTTCCAAAACCGTAGGTCCGACAGGACACGTGTACGCCTTTGACGTACAGGAACAGGCGCTCGCCTCCACCGCGGAGCACCTGAGGGTAAGCGGTTGCCCCGATAACTGCACGCTGATTCTGGACTCCCATCACAACGTCAAAAAATACGTGGACGTCCCCATTAAGGCAGGAATGTTCAATCTGGGCTATCTTCCCGGAAGCGACAAATCCGTGACGACCATGCGAAAAACCACCCTTCCCGCCATTGAGGCTGCCATCGATCTGATGGATCGGGACGCCATTATTCTTGTGGCGGTCTACCCGGGGCACGCGGAGGGCGAAGCCGAGGGCAAGATGATCTGCGAGTATCTGTCCTCCCTATCCCGTTACCGTGTATGTGCCACGAGAATCAATATTCTCAATTCCCCCACCTCCCCCTTTTTCATCATCATCGAAAACAAGCCGTAAGTCTCAGACGAATATTCTAAAAGGATCTTACATAGAATGAAAAAGAAAATCACTATCATTGACGAATCCGAGGAAATGCAGGATCGAGAAGAAAAGCGTGAGTCTCCCTCCAATCCCGACACCCTGTCAGAAACCGAAATGACGATGCTTCGAGCCGCAGTAAGGCAGGGTGGTGAGGATCGCAGTCAGCTCCCTCCTCACGATCGCTCGGAACGGGCACAGGTCGCTCGTTTTGCGAAAAAGAATAAACTGGTAACCGCCTCCGTGATTTTTATCGCTCTTGCACTGGTTGTGGGACTGATTGTTGGCGGAGTGCTGTTTTTCTCATGGCTTGCCAACCGACCGAGCAAAGCTGATTTCACCGTAAAAATGGGAGAAAACAAGCCTACCACCGTATCCTACGAGCATCTGGTGCGCGACGGCGTACTCTACGTGGATATGCGAAAGATCGCGGACTTTGCGGGATTGACCGTCAGCGGATCTCCTCAAACCAAACTTCGCTTTACAGGAACGGGCAACTCCTACGTGCAGTTTGAGCACGACAGCGAATTTGCCCTGATCAACGGCGATCAGGTTGAGATCTACGTTCCTATGCACACCCGCGAAAAGGACGTCGTTGCCAAGGTCTATATGGAAAACGGACAGTGTCTGGTTCCTTACCGCTTTCTGACACGCGCCGTCTCCGGTGGAATTCTGTTCCGTCTGGACAACAAGACCAATACCATCTTCATACAGCGAAGCTATTTTCCCGTGGAGGACAAGGATGATCCCCTTATCGGAACCGATCTTCTGTTCAACTCCTCTCGATTCACCATTATCCCCCCCGAAACCGAGCCACCCAAATATTTGTATTATTATATGACAGACATTACACCGTACTTAGAGAGCATAGAAAAAGAAAATCTGCTTCTTGCCAACAAGGAACATCCCCTCACGGCGAAGGATGCCCCCGAAGATCTGGTTGAGCTGACCTGCAACACCGCAAACAACCGAATCCTTTATTTGCGCGCGGACGCAGCAAAGGCGCTGGAAGCCATGATGAACGAGATGCACGCCGCGGGCGTGAATGACGTTGCAGTCACCAGTGCATACCGAACCTACGAGCGGCAGGAGGAGCTATACTTCAAGACCTACTACAACGCGGAGAAGAAAAAGCATCCCGACTGGACCGACGATCGGATCTTTGCGGAGATCTCCACCTATTCCGCATATCCGGGAACCAGCGAGCACCAGACCGGACTTTGCGTGGACTTCATCACCTCCACCATGCAGGAGCTGACCAACGAATTTGAAAACACCGAAGCGTTTCGGTGGCTTCGCGCCAACGCGCATCAGTTCGGCTTTATTCTCCGTTATCCCAAGGATAAGGTGAACGTGACAGGCTACAGCTATGAGTCCTGGCACTTCCGTTTTGTGGGACGGGAAGCGGCATCGGATATCTTCTTTGGCGAGCTCTGTATGGAGGAATATCTGGACAGCAAAGATTCGTAATGCAAATGGGCGGTCATTCCGTCCGTTTTCGATTGCGTGATTCTGCAAAAAGCCTACGGGTTTTTATATATTTCAAAGAAAGGAGAAAACCTATGGATCAAATTCAAACCGAACGTCTGTTCGACCTGTCGCATACACTGGCGAAGGACATGCTCACGAGCTGTCTGTATCCTTGGGAAGCGCTTTCCAAAATCGCCGACACCATTCGCGAGATCGGAAACAGTCTGTCTTCCCGGGAATACGACCGCGTTGCCGAGGACGTATGGATCGCTAAGGACGCAACCGTCGCCTCCAGCGCGTCTATCTCAGGTCCCTGCATCATCGGACACCGAACTCAAGTTCGCCACTGTGCTTACATTCGCGGATCGGTTCTGGTGGGAGACGACTGTGTGGTGGGAAATTCCTGCGAGCTGAAGAACGCCATCGTCTTTGACCGCGCGCAGATTCCCCATTTCAACTACGTAGGGGATTCCATTCTGGGCTACCGCGCTCACACGGGAGCGGGCGCCATTACGTCCAACGTTAAGAGCGACAAAACCCTCGTCGCCCTTCGCACCCCCGACGGTAAGCTGGAAACAGGATTGAAGAAATTCGGCGCGATGATCGGAGACCGCGTGGAGATCGGATGCGGATGTGTCCTGAATCCCGGTGTGATCATCGGCAGAGACACCTCGATCTATCCCCTTACTTCGGTACGCGGTATTCTGCCCCCCGAAAGCATTTGTAAATCCCCTGACTGCATCGTTAAAAAAATTCAAAAGTAAGAAAGGAAAAAACAATGGGAAGACTGTTTGGAACAGACGGTGTTCGCGGCATTGCCAACACCGAGCTGACCTGCGAGCGCGCCATGGCAATCGGCAGAGCCGCCGCCACCGTTCTCGCTGACGGCTGTCGCCGTCGCCCCACCTTTGTCATCGGCGCGGATACCCGCGCGTCCTCCGATATGCTCAGCGCCGCCCTGATCGCGGGACTTTGCTCGGTGGGAGCCGATGTCATTCAACTGGGCGTGATCCCCACCCCCGCCGTGGCATATCTTGTAGGAAAGTACAAGGCGGATGCAGGCGTGATGATCTCCGCCTCTCACAATCCTGCCGAGTACAATGGGATCAAGATCTTTGGTGGAAACGGGCTCAAGCTCCCCGATATGCTGGAGGAACGCATCGAGGAGCTGGTACTGGACAACGTCCGTACCACCGTGCGTCCCACCCACGGCGAGATCGGACGGCTGAGCTACGCCAAGGACGCCGCAAAGGATTACATCAACCACGTGAAAAGCACCGCCTACTACGATCTTTCGGGATTGCGGATCGCCATTGATTGCGCCAACGGCGCGTCCTCGGTCACCGCTCCTATTCTCTTTCGTGAGCTGGGTGCCGAGGTTCACATTCTGAATAGTGCACCGAACGGCGTAAACATCAATGAGAACTGCGGTTCGACTCACATGGAGTCTCTTTCCGCTTACGTCACCGAGCACGGACTGGATTGCGGCGTTGCCTTTGACGGAGACGCGGACCGCTGCCTTTGTGTGGATGAAACAGGCGCGCTCATTGACGGTGACATGATCATGGCAATTTGTGCTCTGGATCTGAAGGCACGAGGAAAGCTGAACAGAGATGCCGTGGTAGGTACCATCATGACCAACTTTGGCTTTGGCAAATTCTGCGAGGAAAACGGATTGCATTTTGCGGCAACCAAGGTAGGTGACCGCTACGTTCTGGAGGAAATGCTTCTGGAGGACTATTCCTTCGGCGGCGAGCAATCGGGACATATTATTTTCCGTGATTTTGCCACAACGGGCGACGGACAGCTCACGGCAACTCAGCTTCTGATCCTGCTCAAGCGCGCCCAAAAGCCGCTCTCCGAGCTGGCTCACGTCATGACTCGCTATCCCCAGACCATGATCAACCTGAGGATCTCAGCTGACGGAAAGCTTGCCTTTTACAGTGATCCCGAGGTAACCACCGCCATAGAGGATGCCAAGGCAGAATTGGGCAAAACAGGACGTATCGTGGTTCGTCCTTCGGGCACCGAGCCGCTGATCCGCGTCATGGTCGAGGGCTTGGACCAAGCCCGGATCGAATCTATTGCGACACGCGTTGCCGCCGTCATTACCGCAAGGCTTGACGCCCTGTAATCATTCGGCAAGTCATGCACTTCTCTTTATTCACAAGCGCCAGACCGAGACAGCAGAAACGCTCTTGTTTTTCCCTCTCGGTTGACGAGGTATGGAGTGTATCGAAGCATTCGGCGGAGCCTCCATCGGCAGAGAAAACCTGTCGCAGACGGCACCCAAATATGTGGGTAACTGCAAAACAAAATGCCGTCAAATCAAGCTCATTGAAAATTGTATATTCTTATACGGTCAATGTATTTTTTGTTATGTGCGGAATTATTGGTTACACGGGGAACGAAAATTGCGTTCCCATTCTTTTGGGCGGCTTGGAGGCTTTAGAGTACCGCGGCTATGATTCAGCGGGAATTGCCGTCCGCGAGGGCGAGGAGATCGTCACGGTGAAAACAACGGGACGTCTTTCCTGCCTGCGAGAAAAGCTGGATACCGCTCCTGACCTGAGCGCAACCTGCGGCATCGGACACACCCGTTGGGCTACTCACGGCGAGCCCTCCGACCGCAACTCTCACCCCCACGCCGCCCCTTCCCTATCCTTGGTACATAACGGCATTCTGGAAAACTATACCGAGATCGAGGAAACGCTGCGGGCGGCAGGCTACGACTTTGAGTCCGACACTGACACCGAACGGGGTGCCAAGCTTCTGGATCTGTTTTACCGCAAAACGGGAGATCCCCTTGATGCCATTCGCAGAGCCTGCAAGGTCATTCGCGGCTCTTACGCCTTTGGAATTTTATTCAAGGATCGCCCCGGCACCGTTTACGCCATTCGGAAAGACAGTCCTCTCATCGTGGCAAGATCCGAAGGCGGCGCCATGATCGCCTCGGATATTCCCGCCATTCTTCGCCACACCAAGGAATATTACCGATTGGAGGAAGGCATCATTGCCGAGCTTTCTCCCATGGGCGTACGTTTTTGGACACAGCGGGGCGAGGAATGCTTCCCCGCCTTGGAGCACATTGATTGGAATGTGGAGCAGGCGCAAAAGGGCGGATATCCTCATTTTATGCTCAAAGAGATCCATGAGGAGCCCGAAGCGCTTCGAAAGACGATTTCCCCCCGTCTGCGAGCGGATCTTCCCGATTTTGGAGAAGACCTGCCGGATTTTTCCCGCCTTGCAAACGCCTCTACCATTCATATCGTGGCTTGCGGTACCGCCATGCACGCGGGGCTTTTGGGAAAGGCGATCATCGAAAAGCTGGCGCGAATCCCCGTGAACGTGGAGATCGCCAGTGAGTTTCGGTACCGTGATCCTATTCTGCGCCCGACCGATCTTGTGATCCTTCTCTCACAGTCGGGAGAAACGGCAGACACCCTTGCCGCCCTCCGTCACGCAAAGGCTCAGGGACTCTATACCTTAGCCATCGTCAATGTGATCGGATCCTCGGTCGCAAGAGAAGCGGACGGCGTTCTTTATACTCGGGCAGGCCCCGAAATTGCCGTGGCAAGTACCAAGGCATACACTGTCCAGTGCGCGTTGCTTTATCTCCTTGCTCTCCGCCTGGCGTTGGTTCGGAATCAAATGACCGAATCTACCGTAGAGGCAATCATAAGACAGATGAGAGACCGTCTTCCACACATCATTGAGCAGACCTTAGAGCTGAACGATCCGATCCTGCGAATCGCCAAGCATCTGCTCTCCGCCGAGCATATCTTTTATATTGGGCGGGATATGGATTGGTCGATCTGTACCGAGGGCTCTCTGAAGCTCAAGGAGATCTCCTATATTCACAGCGAGGCGTATGCGGCAGGAGAACTGAAGCACGGTACCATTTCTCTGGTTACCGATGGGATCCCCGTCATTGCGCTGGCAACACAGAAGCACATCTGTGAAAAAACGCTGAGCGGTATGCGAGAAGTCCACTCTCGCGGTGCCTATCTGATCGCCATCACCACCCCCGAACTGGCAAGAAAATATCAATTTCCCTGTGACGAGCTTCTGATCCTTCCCGACACGGAAGAGCTGCTCGCCCCCTTCCCCGCAGTGGTTGCCCTGCAGCTTCTGGCATACCACGTTTCCGCCCTGAAGGAGCTGGACGTGGATAAACCCCGCAATCTTGCCAAATCGGTAACGGTAGAATGAATCTACCCCTTGATATCAGTCCCCTCTCTCCGCGAGAGGGGACTTTTGCTTTATCATTGGACCTTGACAGAAAACCAAAAATATGATATACTGGTTCCCGTCGTTGCGCGGCATTATTTTTTATGGAGGGGATCTTATGCATATCCGTCTGTCCGATCATTTCACATACAAGCGTTTGCTTCGATTCGTTTTTCCCTCCATCATTATGATGATCTTCACCTCCATCTACGGAGTAGTGGACGGCCTGTTCGTTTCCAATTTTGTGGGAACGACCTCGTTTGCCGCCATCAATCTGATCATGCCCTTTCTGATGGTTCTGGGCGCGCTTGGCTTCATGCTGGGTGCAGGAGGAAGCGCTCTTGTGGGAGAAGCATTGGGAGAGGGAGACCGTCCCAAAGCCATCCGTATCTTTTCCATGCTGGTCTGGGTTACGATCGCGGGTGGGATCCTTATGACGGTAGGCGGAATTCTTCTTCTGCGCCCCATCTCCTCGTGGCTTGGCGCAGAAGGAGCCTTGCTTGAGGATTGTGTCCGTTACGGAAAGGTCATTCTTCTGGCGCTGACCTCTTTTATGCTTCAAAACCTCTTTCAAAGCTTCCTGATCACGGCGGAAAAGCCTGCGCTTGGGCTCTGGATCACAGTAGCGGCAGGCGTGACCAATATGATTCTGGACTTTGTGTTTATCGCTCTTTGCGGGTGGGGCTTGATCGGCGCCGCGGCGGCAACCGCCATCAGCCAGACTGTAGGCGGCGTGATCCCCCTTCTCTATTTTCTCAGCCCCAACAACAAAAGTCTGCTCCGTCTTCGTCCCGCGCCCCTGCAGGGAAAGGCGTTGCTGAAGGCGTGTACCAACGGCTCCTCCGAGCTGATGACCAATCTTTCCATGTCCTTGGTCAACATGATCTATAATTTCCAGCTTCTCCGTCTGGCGGGAGAGAACGGAATTGCCGCTTATGGCGTGGTCATGTATATCAGCTTTGTGTTCGTTTCCATGTTCATCGGATATTCCATCGGATGCGCCCCCATCGTCAGCTATCATTTTGGTGCGAGAAATTCGGCAGAGCTGAAAAACCTACACAAAAAAAGTCTGATCCTGATGAGCTTGTTCGGAGCCACCATGATGATCCTGTCCGCGCTTCTCGCCCATCCCATTTCCCGTATTTTCGTAGGCTATGATCCCTCCCTTTTTGCCATAACACGCCGAGCGCTGTTGTTCTGTTCCTTCGGATTTCTCATGGCTGGAATCAATATCTACGCCTCCTCCTTCTTCACCGCCCTCGGAAACGGCGGTGTGTCCGCTTCCATTTCTTTTCTTCGTACCCTTCTGTTTCAGATCGTCTCGGTGCTTCTTCTTCCTCTTTTGCTGGGATTGGACGGCATTTGGCTCTCGGGAGCTGTAGCGGAACTATTGGCGCTTACCGTTTCGATTTTGTTTTTTGCCGCCAAGCGAAAGCGATACGGGTATTGACTCACAACAAAAAAAGACAGAGAATGAAACATTCTCTGTCTTTTTCTTTCGATCGTTCCTTATTTTTTCCGTTCCGGAATGAGGAACATAAACACCAGTGAGCTGATAAGCAGCATCATGGGATAAAACAAATGAGCAATCACCTCAAAGGCGCCAAGCTCCAGCCCCATGGCACTCACCGCTGACAGTGCCACCAGCATTTGGGCACCGTAAGGAAGGACACCTTGAAAGATGCAGGAGAAGGTGTCGAGGATCGACGCGGTCTTTTTGGGAGAAATGTCATATTCCTTTGCCATTTCCGAGGCGATGGGATTTGCCATAACAATGGCGACCGTGTTATTGGCAGTGGCAATATCCATCAGCCCCACCAGCAATCCGATCCCCAGCTGTCCGCCCCGTTTCCCGCGGAATACCCGACGGATCCCGTTCAGCAAAGCCTGAAATCCTCCCGCCTCGCGGATCAGAGCGCAAAGCGCCGCCACCAGTACGGCGACCATGGAGGTCTCAAACATTCCCGAAACACCGCTACCCATGCTCTCCAGCAAGGAAAAGAAATCCATTGCCCCGGTCAACAGCATGATCATACAGCCTGACAGGATCCCGATCAGAAGCGTGAGGAACACATTGATTCCCACAATACCGCCGATCAGCACCAGCACGTAGGGAATGATCTGCACCAGATCGTAGGCTTCCGTTTCGGGCGGCTGAATGTCGGCTTGCAGGGAAAGCGCCAGAATCAATGCCAGCGTTACGATCGCGGCGGGAAGCACCACCGCGAAATTCGTGCGGAACTTATCCTTCATCGGACACCCCTGTCCGTTGCAGGCAGCGATGGTGGTATCGGACACAAACGACAAGTTGTCCCCGAACATGGCTCCCCCCATTACCGTACCCACACACAAGGGCAGAGAGAAGCCCGAGGTCGCCGATATAGCTACCGCGATGGGAGTAATAAGCGTGATCGTTCCCACCGAGGTGCCCATGGCGGTGGACACAAAACAGCTGACGATAAAAAGAACGCAGACCGAAAATTGCGGGGGAACGATGGATAGCAGGAAATACGCCACGCTTTCAGCGCTGTTGCGCCCTACCACACCCACGAATATTCCCGCCAGAAGGAAGATCAGCAGCATGGTGATAATATTCTTATCCCCCACGCCCTGCCCCATCAGCGCCAGCTTCTTCTCAAAGCTCGCGTCTCTGTTCTGCAAGCATGCAACCAGCAATGCAATCAAAAATATCACCACAATAGGGATCTTATAGAATCCCATGGGAATCTTCAAAATATACTCAAAGGTAATTCCCAACCCCAAATATAGCGCTACGAAAATGCCGATCGGCAAAAGCGCCCATGCGTTTCCTCTTTTCACGTTTTCTTTCCTTTCAAAATGTTTTTTACGGAAGTGTCAGTAATTCTTCAAACCGATACGCGTATCCGTCCGTAACGGCGCGGATCTGTTCTTCATATTCCCGCGAGGATTCGTCAAAGATCCCGTAAACGATCATCCCCGCTTCCTTTGCCGTCTGATCTGCATTGTAATTGTCGTCCACGAAACGGATCTTATCCACGGGTAAACCGATCCGCTCCGCCGCCATGCGATAGATATCGGGATCCGACTTAGTCGTACCGAAATCATCGCTGGACCAAACGTTGGTAAACAGATCGTATATCCCCAAACGCTTCAGACAGGGATCCAACAGCACGTGTGGGCTGGCAGTCAGCACGTTCAGGTCATCTCCCCGCGCCTTCATTCGAAGCAAGGTCTCTCTTACGGTCTCCTTTGCTCCTATATGATACGTATACGCATCGATCCCGCATCGGTGCATCTTCTCCAACAGCTCCTCCTCGGTCTGCTTGACGCCAAGCTCCCGAAAATACCGCGCCGTTCCCGCGTTCCCCAAGGGCGTGATGATCTTAATGATATCTTCTCCATAGGAGATCCCGTTCTCGTCAAGGATCTGAAGCATGGTCGACACGAAGGATGGCATGGAATCCACCAAGGTTCCGTCAAAATCAAACAAATAGGTTCTCATACTCGCCCCCCTTTTTTCCGTCTTTTATTTTATCATGTATTCCCTTTTTTTACAATATTTTTTTTGAAAATATCAAAAAATTATCATGAACATATTGACAATCGGGTAACATAATGATAAAATATTGTGTTGTATGAGTTTTGAGATTTGAGAGTCTGCAACCATATTTTGCTTCTTTAAAGGAGAATTTTTCGTATGAGCCGTATGATTGGTACAGTATCCCGCGGAGTAAGAGCCCCCATTATCAAAAGCGGAGACAATATCGTAGATATCGTCGCCGAGTCTGTACTCGCCGCCGCCAAGGACGGAGGCTTTGAGTTCAATGACCGCGACATCGTAGCCGTAACCGAAACCGTCGTTGCGAAGGCGCAGGGCAACTATGCCACAGTGGACGACATCGCAACCGACGTTCGCAATAAATTCGGTGGCGAGACCGTGGGTGTGATCTTCCCCATCCTCAGCCGCAACCGCTTTTCCATCTGTCTGCGCGGTATCGCCAAGGGTGCGAAAAAGGTGATCGTGATGCTTTCCTATCCCTCTGACGAGGTCGGAAACCATCTGGTCAGCGTGGATGCCATCGACGAGAGCGGCGTAGACCCCTTCCGCGACGTGCTGGACGTTCCTACCTACCGCAAGCACTTCGGCTACGTGAAGCACCCCTTCACCGGCATGGATTACGTAGAATATTACGAGCAGCTCATCCGTGAGAGCGGAGCCGAGCCTCAGATCATCTTTGCCAACAATCCCAAGGCAATTCTGGACTACACCAAGAACGTGCTCTGTTGTGACATTCACACCAGATTCCGTACCAAGCGCATCCTGAAGGAAGCGGGCGCGGAGATCGTTCTGGGACTTGACGAGATCCTCAACGCTCCCGTAAACGGAAGCGGCTACAACGAGAACTACGGTCTGCTGGGCACCAACAAGTCCACCGAGGACCGCGTAAAGCTCTTCCCCAGAGACTGTCAGCCTGTGGTTGAGGGAATCCAGAAGAAGCTGTTCGAAGCAACGGGCAAGACCATTGAGGTCATGGTATACGGAGACGGCGCATTCAAGGATCCCGTAGGAAAGATCTGGGAGCTTGCCGATCCGGTAGTTTCCCCTGCCTACACCAAGGGCTTGGAGGGAACCCCCAATGAGCTGAAGCTGAAATATCTTGCCGACAACGAGTTTTCCGATCTGTCCGGCGAGGCATTGAAGGAAGCGATCAAGAGCAGAATCCACCAGAAGGATGAGGATCTGTTTGGAAAGATGGCATCCGAGGGTACGACTCCTCGCCGTCTGACCGATCTGATCGGTTCTCTCTGCGACCTGACCTCGGGCTCGGGCGACAAGGGTACACCTATCGTCTTCATTCAGGGCTATTTTGACAACTACACCACCGAATAATCGGTTCATTTTTCAAAGGAAGCAAACGAGAAATCGTTTGCTTCCTTTGGTTTTATCACAAATTGTTCACAAAAAAAGTACAAAAAAGCCCTTGCCCTTCCCTCAAAAATGTGTTATAATACCCATACACGTAATTTCAACATTAGGAGGAATCCACTATGAAACACGCAAAAAGCCTTCTTTGCCTCTTGCTGATCTTTGCCATGACATTTACGTTGTTGGTCGCCTGCAAGAAGGACGAAGGGGAAGGCGGAGAGAATTCGGGAAGCGACTCCAACGGCGTCGCCACCACCGAGATCAATCTCTCCGAATACACCATGATCCGTACCCTCAAGAGCGGTAGCGAAATCGGCGTTGCTGCAAAAGACTTTGCCTCCGCCGCGACGGAAGCACTTGGTAAGGAATTCAATCTGAAGCGCGACAATGAGGTAGAAGCCTCCGCCGACACGAAGGAGATCCTGGTCGGTCTGACGAACCGCGCGGAATCCACCCAAGCTTTGGATGCCCTCGGCGATAAGTTTGCCTATTCCATCCGTGTGGTAGGCAACAAGATCACCGTTATGGGTGCTACCAACGAGCTGGTTCTCAAGGCGCTGAACATCCTGAATGTGGAATATCTCGCCAAGATGACGGACGGCAAGATGCAGGTTCCCACCGACTACACCGTGGAAATGGACTACCATGAGATCGTAAAGGACGGCAAGGCGGTCTACAAGCTCATTTACAGTGAGACCGATGGCGGAACCGAAAACTTTACCAGTGTTCGCAACATTAAAAAAGCCATTGATAGCTATGCAACCGCCACCCAAATTGATTTTGAACAGGATTACCGTGACATAGAGCACAAGCCCGGTGAGAAGCTGATCGTTGTGGGTAATACCAATTATCCTCACAGCAAGGAGTTGGCAAAGGAGATCGGTCTGTTTTCTTGGGTGATGGAAAGCAAAGACGCGCAGATCTATCTGTGTGCCTTCGAGGCATCCGCGCTCAACATCATGGGCAATGAGTTCAGCTCCCGTTTGCAGAACGCGGTTCTGCTCAAGGGCACGGACGGAAAGAAGCAGACGATCCGTCTGTGCAGGATCGACAAGGTCGGCGCTGATAAGGAGAAGTGGAGTACGCCCGTTCCCCTGTTTACCGAAGGAACGGCTGATGCCTTTATGCAGATCGAAAAGGGCTTCTACCGTATGCGTTATACCCAGACCACCAAGGAAGCCTACGACGCTTACGCAAAGAAGCTTGCAGCCGAGGGCTTTTCCCTGTACGCCTCCAATTCCATGGACGGTAATGTGTTCAACACCTACTACAAGGGTGATATCATGCTCCACACGTACTATCTGAAGAACAAGACCGTTTCTTTGGTTATCTCCGCTCAATCCGCCGCCCCCAAAGCCGCATATCCTCTTGCCGCATATTCCGACGGAACCAATGTGGCTGATGCTAAGCTGACGCTGATGGATATGAATTACAGAAAATCCGACGGATCGTTCGCTCATAACAACGGCATGGGATTCCTGTTTACCATGAGCGACGGAAGCTACGTAGTGGTTGACGGCGGTCACAGCAACGACGCGGAAAAGCTGTACAACTACATGAAGGACAACAATAGACGCGAGGACGGAAAGATCCTCATCCGCGCGTGGATCATCACGCACCCCGACGCTGACCACTACGGTTGTATCAAGAACTTTGCCAACAGCTACGGTTCCAGAGTAAACCCCGACGCGAACGTCGTTCTTGAAAAATACGTAGCACATTATCATTACAATTCCTACCAGAGTGGAAAAACAAAGCGTACGATCGACGGTATTGATGGTGCTGTAAAGAAATTCGGCTCCTATCAGCGCGTGGTTCCCCTGCTTGGTCAGACGCTCTACTTTGGAGAGGCAGCCTTCACCTTCCTCGGCACCACCGAGCTTCCCACCGCTCTCCAAATTCTGGATACCAACGCTCAGTCTCTCATCATGAACGTAGCGTTCAAGGGCAAAAAGATTCTGATGATGGGCGACGCGGTAGGAGCTATGGCAACCTCCTCCAATGCGGTCTTTGACGAGGCGTTCCGCGCAAACTTCCTGCAGGGAGCGCACCACTGCCTGAATCCTCACAGCGGTATTGACAATAAGTCCAAACCCGATCTTGGCGTCATCTTCTGTACGCACACGACCGCCGCAAATGAGCGGAAATCCAATTATGCCGGTCTGATCAAAAACGATAGCATGTTTATCGTCGCTGACGGCGGATACAAGACGATCATTGAATAAGACCGTCTCCAAGTGAATAATTTTCTTACGGCTCCCGTCAAAGCGGGAGCCGTTTTCCTGCCTTTCGAAAAATATTTTTTCTCTCATTTCGCTTTTTGTCATAAAAAATTCACGATTTCCTTCTTATACCGTTCATAGTTTTATGCTATAATACACACAATAAAAGTGATTTTTTCCTATTTATTACAAAAAATATAATGAGATTCCCGCTTAAAACGGGGGTTCAAAAGGAGGTCTTTATGAGCTCAATCCGAAAAATTCTTTGTTTATTCTTGGCGATTGCCATGTTCGTTCCGCTTATTGTGGGGTGCGGTTCCCTCCCCCCAAATACAGATGATCCCTCAGACAGCGACTCCGAAGGAGAGCAGACGGCGCCTGATGATGAGCCCCCTTCCTCGGTGATCAATCTGAAGGGATACACCCTGATCCGTCCTACCGATTGCTGTACGGAGCTTTCCATTGCCGCGAGCCAGCTCCAGCTGGCGCTCAACGAGGCAACGGGAGCATCCATTCTCTCGGAAGAGGATTTTCTGATTTCGGACAGTCAGCCCGACAGCAACGCCAAGGAGATCTTACTTGGTCTGACCAACCGCAGTGAATCTCTGGACGCACTGAAGGAGCTTGGCAATCAATTTTCCTTCTCGATCCAGGTCAAAGGAAATAAGATCGTCATTATGGGCGCTACGCCCGAGTTGACGGTCAAGGCGGTAGATTTTCTGTTTGAGCGGTATCTTCCCCGCTCCAACGGTGAAAATACCTTGACGGTTCCTACCTCCTACATATCTCATCCTCTAAGCTATCAGGAGATCATCACGGACGGGACCATGAATTACGAGCTGATCTTCCGAAGCGCCGATCAGGGCTCCGCGAATTTCAATACTGTAGTTATGGGCTTGAGCAATACACTGAGCCAAATGGCCGACACACCCGTTTACCCCAAGGACGACTGGTGTGACCCCGATCAGGGACACGACATGAAGAAAAAGGCCATCGTGGTAGGTGTAACCACCTATCCCCGTTCCGCCGAGCTTCTGGCAGACACGGGCGTCTATAGCTGGGCATTCTCGGCAGAGGGCAATCAGGTCTATGCCTCTGCCTACGAGACCAAGGCACTACAGACCGCTTGTGACAAGCTGGTAGATCGTTTGGAGAGCGGCGCGCTCTGGTACAACCCAAAGACGGTTCGCATTTGCCAGAGCATTTCCCCCGAGCATGGAGCTGTGGCAATGTGGGGAGAGTCGATTCCCGATTACGATGGCGGAACCATCCATTCTCTGCAGGAATTCTCTACAGATTGCTATCGTTTGTATTACACCAAGACCAACAAAAGCGATTATGACAACTACGTAAAGCAGCTGCGTGACGCCGGCTTCTCTCTGTACGGAGAAAATACGCTGGATCAGAACGTCTACAAAACCTTCTTCAACAACGATCTGATGCTACACGTCTATTATACCGCGGCAAAGAAAACCACATCGATTCTGATGTCCTCCGCAGATACGGTCGGTCACTATCCCAAAACAGCAGTATCGGATGCCCCCGTGGTCGATACCCCCACCCTGAAGATGCTGGATATGAATTATTCGGCGCAAGAGGATGGAAACAGTGATGGCATGGGCTTTGTCTTTACCCTGAAGGACGGTAGCTTCGTCGTCATTGACGGCGGCTATGCCACCGAGGCGGAAAAGCTTTATAATTACATGGTGGCAAACAGTCCGGATGGAACTCCTGTCATTCGCGCATGGATCATCACCTCGCTGAACAAGGACCACTACGGTTGCTTCAATCAATTTTCGATGCTCTACGCGGACAGTGTCACTCTGGAGTATTTTGTGGCACAGTTCAATACTCCCATGATTCGCGGTGACGACGCACCGATCACCGTAAGCGAGCTTCGGGACAGCGTCTGGAGATTTCAGAATTGCCAGACTATTATCCCTCTGACAGGTCAAAAGATGTATTTCGGCACATTGGAGATCGATTTCCTCTTTACCGGTGAATCGGTCTATCCCGCCAATATCGACGATCTCATTGACAGACCGCAACACGCACAGCTTGGAACAAGAATTCAGGATCTGTCCTTGGTTCTTCGGGCAACCTTTGAAAACAAGACGATCCTCTTTATGAGTGACGTCGTGATAGAGGGATTAAAATGGGTAACCGCCAACTATACGTCTGCGCTCAAGTGCGATTACATTCAGGTACCGAACCACGGCTTGAACGGAAGCAATACGCTGTATAACTGCGCTCTTCCTCAATACGTCGTTCTTTGCACCAGCGAATCCAACGCCCAAAGCAGATTGCAGACCACCGTAACGCTGAACACCCTGATGCAAAAGCGCAACGAAGACGATACTCCTATGGTCAAGCAGGTCTTTTCCGCGGAAAACGGCTATACGACGTTGGTTCCCACCGAAAGTCTTCCCGATATGCAGATCCCCAATTTTACGGGTGGAGTTCTTACAAACAACGTAAAGGAATTCACCCCCGGTTATTACCGCTATTATTACACGGGTAGCAGCCGCGCCGCTTACGATGCTTACCTTCAGGCGCTCGTTGATAACGATTTTGTACTGTACGGAACCAACCAGATCGATTCCAACGTATACACCACATACTACAAGGGATCTTTGATGGTACACGTTTACTATCTGGATGCCACAAAGACCGTATCCATTCTGACTACGGACTCCCTCACCGCCGTTGCCTATCCCAAGGCTCCCGTTTCCGACGGAACGGTCACCACGCCGGCGTTTACCATGTTGGATATGGATTACGACAGCCAGCCCGGCGGCAAAAATAATGGAATGGGATTTGTCTTTACCCTGGCAGACGGCTCTTATGTCATCATTGACGGCGGCTATGCCACCGAATCAGAAAATCTGTATCAGTATCTTGTTACCAATAACAAGAGAGCCGATGGCAAGATCCTCATTCGCGCATGGATCATCACCCACCCCGACGGTGACCATTACGGCACCTTCCTGCAATTTGCCAAGGATCACGCCGAGGACGTGAAGCTGGAATATCTGGTCGCCCAGTTCGATCAGGATAGGATCAACAGCGGCGCGATTGAAGGGATCGTTGATGCGATCTACGCCGCGCAACGTAAATTTGCCGGTTCTAGGCGTCTCGTCCCTCTGATCGGACAAAAGATGTATTTCGGCGATATGGCGTTCGAGTTCCTCTTCACCGCAGAGGCGCTTTATCCTACCGTGGTCAATTCCGACAATGAGCATTCTCTGGTTATAAAGACCGACTTTGGCGGACAAACAATCCTGTTTGCGGCAGATGTGGTAGGCGTATCCATCGACTGGCTGACCACACACTACACCAACGCCCTGAAGTGTGACTTCTTCCAGGCACCGCACCACGGTCTGAACGGAACCACGGCGCTTTATGACCTTATTCTTCCCGATTATCTGCTGATGACCACTCATTCAACTGCCACGGAGGAGCGTCTGGATAAAACTCACACTCACGGAAAGCGGTCTCAGCTGTACTACCTGATGGCAAAGAATTGTATTGAGCATGTTTTTGTGGCGGACAACGGTGTAAACGGCATGATTCCGATCATGATCGGAACGAATGTTGTGATCCCATCCTCCAACTAAATCTCTTAGGCGGCTGCTTTGGCAGCCCCCATTTTTTATCTTTTTTCGATAAACACTTGACTTTTTTTGCCGGGGGTGATACACTTATGGTGTTATTAAAAACCCCAAGAAAGGACTTCATCACATGAAACAGAATCAACAAAAGCTCCCCGCTTTTGAGGCGGGCGCTCTCCACTCCAAAACCGAATTTTCTCCCGGTTTCTTCCGTGAGCTGTACGTGAGCTGTACAAAAAAAGACTTTGACGGGTACGTGACGGCACTGACCGATGCGGGATTTGTCCTCTATGGCTCCAACACGCTGGAGAAGAACGAGTTCCGTACCTTTTACGGTGACGAGTTGATGGTTCACGTTTACTATATGGCAAACCTGAATACCGTTTCTGTTCTTACCGCATCCGCCGATGTGGCAACGCCCTACCCCAACAAGCCCGCCCCCGATGCACCCGTAGCTGTTCCCTCCATGGTGCTTACCGCTCCCAATTACGATGCCAACGGCGACGGTGAATACGATCACAACAACGGTATGGGTATCGTTTTCACACTTTCCGATGGCTCTTACGTAATCGTGGATGGCTGTTACGGTGTAGATGCAGAGCCTCTGTATCAATATCTTACCGAGAACAACAAGCGCGCTGACGGCATCGTCTACATTCGCGCTTGGTTTCTCTCCCACACCGACGGCGACCACACGGGCTGTATCAGAAGATTTGCCGCGGATTACGGCGATAAGGTTCGTCTGGAGTATTTCGGAACCCAGTTTACCGGCGTTATGGAGCCACTGGAATCCATAGAGACAGCAAAGCAGCAGTTCGTGGGCTGTAAGCAGCTGACTCCCCTGACGGGACAGAAAATGTTCTTCGGAGATATGGAAGTCGATTTCATTTATACGGGAGAGACACTGTACCCCGAATCCTCCAGCTCCGATGCCAACGCTTATTCTCTCGTTATGAAAATTCCCTTTGAGGGGCAGACGGTTCTGCTGATGGCAGACGCCGCCGGCAAGGCACTTTGTTGCATCTCCAATCACTATACCGATACCCTCAAGTGCGATGTCCTTCAGCTTCCCCACCACGGACTGAACGGTTTCCCCGTTCTCTACAACAGATGGCGCCCCTCCACCATCCTCTTCTGCACACACGCCGTAGCAGCCGACGAGCGTTGGAATCAAGGACGCTATGACAACCAGTCTCACCTCTCCTTCCTCAAAAAGATGGTCGATGAAAACGGCGATCCTCTGGTAAAAAAAGTCATCGTTGCGGACAACGGTTCCTTTGGTTTTATCCCCGTCATTCAGGGAAAATAATTGAAATTTAACAAAAAAGACTTGAAAAGAAATAAAAATAATGGTATAATTGATCTATCTTTTTGATCTTGTACGATCATTTTTAGGAGGCTTGTTATGAAAAAATTGTTATCTGCCTTGCTTTGCCTTTGTCTACTGGCAGGCACAGTAATCGCGATGATCCCCACGGCAGCAGCGGCAATGGTCACGTCGAACGGCGTTGTCAATGCCAATCGTTTCCCTGAAATGGAACGTGCGGAGCTGATCTACTCCCAGAATTTTGAGGGCTCCGACGTAACGGATGCGGCAAATGCTTCCGCTCTGATCTCTGCTCTCGGATGGTCGGGAACGGCTTTCAAAAACATGGAGATCCGCAAGGAA
>JAZNVA010000185.1:0-6913 GCA_045592565.1 Eubacteriales bacterium
AGCCGGTGGGTACCGTTTTTGTGGGGATCAGTACACGGAACGGGGAGACTGTGCGGAAGCTGTCCTTGTCCGCCATGCGAAGCAGGGATTATATCCGCCTTGTGACCGCGTCCAATGCCTACGATATGATATTGAAATTCGCTTTGGATCCGATCAACAAATAAGATCAATATTCGGGATCGGTATGACTTGGGCGCATCCCCGCAACGCAATCCGTCGGTACGTAGTGTCCGACGGATTGCTTCCAAAGAAAAAAATAAAGACGATCCTGATCACACAAGGTATCAACCGATCGTCTTATTTTATACCAATATCCAAAAACATGAAGGTTTTTGGGGGTTATAGGGGGCTTCTTTCAAAAAGCCCCCTAATCGCATCTCAATCGCGTCCCAATCGCGTCTTCTTACTGCGCGGAAAATTTCTGCTTGACTGTGGCGATCTTGCTCTGCTCTACCTGCTCGGAGGGATACCAGCCCTTTGCGGACATTTTGGAATAGATGGTATCCTGCATACAGAGAGATTCCGTCAGCGCGGCGCGGAAGGCGCCGTGAACGTCCTGAGTGGAGGATTCCACCGTACCGTGGAGATAAAGATCGCAAACGCCCTTTTCCAGAAGGAGCATATTTTCCATTAAGTTCTTGTCATCCATGTTTCTTTCCTCACTTTAATAATCCATACAAATTTTGATAGATCATGCGGTGCTTTTCCGCCATCTGATTGATGCAGGTCTTCAGCTCGCCGTCCTGAATCTGAGAAGCGGTCTGCTGACACTGGGTCAGAAAGAACTGCTCGTGTCCCAGCGCGTCCTCGATATACAGTAATTCTTTGGTAGTCATACTTGGTTGAATCCTCCTTTTTCCTGATTTACCGTTATTTTGTCCCCTTTTTGGTTTTTTATACGGAATTTATTGACAGCATTGGCAAAAAAGGATATAATGAGGGCAGAAAGAAAGAGGGGAGGATGGGCGTATGTCTTTTGACATTATTGATTTTCACACGCATCCATTTATTGATCGGAGAGATTGTGTCTGTAAATATAAGGATACCACCGAGGTGAGTCCGAATCTCACCTTGCAGGATCTGAAGGGGATCGGCATCGGACGCTTTTGCGGAAGCGTGATCAAGGCGCGCGACGGCGGCTTTGGAGCGATCGCGGCAGCCAATGCCGACGCCTATGAGCTACAGCGGCTGTATCAGGGCGCGTATATCCCCGGCATTCAGATCCACGCCGATTACGCGGACGAGTCCTGCGCCGCCTTAGATACTATGCTTGGGCGTGGGGAGAGGCTGGTGGGAGAGCTGGTACCGCTTACCTACGGCTGGGATTTCGGTCATGCGGGCTTTCGTCAGATCCTGGATCACGCGTCGGGAAAGAGCGTGGTGTTCAGCTTGCATACCACGGTATGCGAGGAGCTGGAGCGGGTGATGTCCGATTACCCGGAGGTGACCTTCGTGCTGGCGCATCCCGGGGAACAGAAAACTCTGTTTTGGCATATCGAGCAGATGAAGAAAAACGAGAACGTGTATCTGGATCTTTCGGGAACGGGGCTCTTCCGTTTCGGGATGCTTTCCAAGCTTGTCTCGGAGGTGGGGGCAGAGCGGATTCTGTTCGGCTCCGATTACCCCGTGTGCAACGCGGGAATGTACGTGGGCGGCGTTCTGGCGGAGCGGATCTCCGATGACGCGAAGGAAAAGATCTTCGCGGGGAACGCCAAGCGATTGTTGAAGCTATAAGTGTCTATCAGAAGGAGAAAATATGAATCACGTTTTTCCGAAAATAAACCAACAAACGATAGGAGACGGCGTGCTTTCCGTTCCCGCCTGTCTTGGCATCCGCGCCGAGGCGGGATTTGAGGAGACCGCGGCTCATCTTGCGGAGCTGATCACCCTTTTGCACGGAATTCCCGCCGAGCCGGCCGAGCAGGGAGGCACGATCACCTTGCGCCGCCGAGCCATGGGGGCGGAGGCGTATGTCATTGAGGTGACGGAAACGGGGGCTTGTCTTTCTGCCGCCACCGAGCGAGGCATGGGCTATGCCGCGGCGACGTTGGTCCAACTGATCGAGGCAACGGAGAGCGGCTTCGTCATTCCCGTACAGATCGTAGAGGACGCGCCCTATCTGCCTGTTCGCGGTATTCATGCTTATATGCCCGCAAGGAGGGATATTCCCGAGTTCTTGCGGATCGTGGACACGCTTGCCTTCCTGAAAATGAACACCCTGATCCTGGAGATCGGCGGCGCGATGGAATATAAGCGCCACCCCGAGATCAACGAAGCGTGGGTAAAGTTCTGCGATACCCTGGATCATCAGCTTCCCTTCTTTGGAAATTACCGATATTCCAGAGCTCTGCAGCGTTCGGATATTTATTGGAAGGATTCCTGTCACACCGAGATGGCGGGGGGCTCCTATCTGACGCAGGAGGAGGTAAAGACCATCGCGGCTCACTGCAAAAAGCGAGGCATCGAGATCATTCCCGAGCTTCAGGCATTCAGCCATTCCTATTATCTGACTCTTGCGCACCGAGAGATCGCCGAACGGCAGGATGACGCCTTTCCCGATACCTACTGCCCTCTGAATGAAAAGAGCTATGAGCTGTATTTCGACGTGGCGGAGGAGCTGATCGAGGTTTTGGACCCCAAAATGGTATCGGTAGGTCACGATGAGCTGAGAGTGCTGGGATTTTGTGACAAGTGCCGCGAGAAAAGCGGACACGAGCTGGTGGCATATGAATTGAATCGCCTGCACGCGTTTTATAAGGAGAAGGGGATCCGCATCGCCATGTGGGGCGACACGGCGCAGTATTTTATCAATTATCTGGGCGGCGAGTACGGAGGCATCGAGCTGGTCAAGCCTCGCTACGGACATCCCTACCGTTTGCCCGCAACCTATGAGTGCCTGCGGGAGATCCCTTCCGATATCCTCATGCTGGATTGGTTCCACTCTCAAGGTTGGACCTCGGAGGATCGTTATGCCGAATACGGTCACGAGATCATTTACGGCAACTTCCACGGTACACAGATTTCCTCTTGGGAGACGCGTTCCCGTAAGAAGGGGATCCGAGGCGCGGAGGTATCCACCTGGTGTCCCGCCAACGAGGAGATGTATGCCAGGGACGGAATCTTTTGGGAGCTTGGCTATTCGGCGTATATTCTTTGGAACGAGAGCTGTACCAACGAGAGCTGCGACGAGATCAGCCAAGGATTTTTGCGCGCAGCACCGCTGCTCCGAGCCATTGTGAGACGGCAGCCTCCCGTGATGAGCCGCGGAGAACGGACAGAGATCTGGTATGCGGGAGAGCGGCGGGAGGACGGATGCCGTCTGCGGCTGTCTGACGCGAAGATCTACGATGACGGTGTAAAAAGAGCGTTGGCGGGACTTGGAGATGAGGCGTGGGGCGTACCCTTCCGTACGGGCTGGACGACGGTCTGCCCTGATGCCTATGCCCACCGTTTGTTGTTCTTGCATCGCGCGCAGCAGGAAATGAGCTACGCGCCCAGTCATTCGTATCGGGAGGAATCCGATTGGACGCTTGGCGCGTACGCCGTCATCTATGAGGACGGTGACCATGAGCTCGTTCCTCTCTATTACGGACGGCAAATGGGATACGATGGATTTTGTTTGACACGTGTCAGCAACGAAGAAGGAGAGCGAGGCGCCGAGCTGGATGCGGTAACCGCGGCGGGAGATAAGGGAAAGCGGGAGCCTGCCTGCTACATGGACTGGAACAGCGCTTGGACGGGAAGTCTCTGTTATTCTACCGTGCCTCTGTGGTGCGAGGACGGGGCGGCGTTCGTCTATGAGTGGACGAACCCTCATCCCGAAAAAAAGATCAAAATGATCAAGACTCTCATTCTGAATCATTCGCCCGATCAGGAGACCTACCTTTTTGGCATCGCGGCGATCCAATAAAGAAAATCAAAAAGCGGACTGCTTGATGGCAGTCCGCTTTCCATACCCGGCATGATTGTGAAAAAAAGGGAAACAATAGCATCATCGGGCTTCCTTGAAGGCAGTGAGTAGCTTTTCCAGCGCACTTTTTTCGATGCGGCTGACGTAGGAGCGGGAAATTTTCAGGATCTGGGCGATCTCCCGTTGTGTCATGGGCTCTCGGCGGCCGAGACCGTAACGGAGAATGATGATCTGCCGCTCTCGCTCATTCAGCACGGTGTTTACGTATCTGCGCGCCCGATCCGAGTCGATCTTCCGCTCGATCTCCTGCGTCATGCCCTCATCACAGCCGATGATGTCGATATAGGTCAGCGGATTTCCGTCACGGTCCACATCGATGGTCTCTCCTAAGGAGATCTCGGCGGACAGCTTCTTCTGCGAGCGGAAATGCATGAGGATCTCGTTCTGGATACATCGCGCCGCATAGGTGGCAAACTTTGCTCCGCCGCTGACGCGGTAGGTGTCGATGGCTTTGATCAGTCCCATGGTGCCGATGGAGACCAGATCCTCTTGATTTTTTGCGGAGGAATAATACTTTCTGACGATATGGGAAACCAATCGCAGATTGTGAAGAATGAGCTTGTTCCGCGCCTCCGCGTCTCCCTTTTCCAGCTTCAAAAAGAGTCCCTTTTCCTCCTCGGGCGGCAAGGGAGGCGGAAAGCTTTGTGGGGAGCCTATCCCCAGTGCCAGATGAAAAAGGTTCGATAACAGAGAAAGCATACCGGCAAACATGAGAGACCTCCTTTGTATGTTCGGATAGAGGCGGCTATTAGCAGTTTATGATAAAATCGATGGATTATTCCGTCGAAGGTTGTCCTTTTTGCCCATTGACAAATGAGGGAAAATAATATACAATAATAGTAGAAAAATCCCCTTTGCAAGGGGTGAATAGAATATCAGGAGGAAGTGTATGTCTCATTTTTTGCGTGGGAACGCGATCGTAGGGCAATCCGGAGGACCGACAGCGGCGATCAACGCCACACTCAGCGGAGTGATCCGCGGTGCGAAGATCCAAATGGGCGAGGGCGGATGTATTGAGCGACTGTACGGTATGTATAACGGTATGGAGGGCTTTTTGGAGGGACATATGATCGACCTCAGCGATCGGTTTGAGAGCGAGGAGGATTATCTCCTTTTGGAACAGACGCCCGCGGCGGCTCTTGGCTCCTGCCGATTCAAGCTTCCCGATCCCGATAACAAAAATGAGAACGTACAGCTCCTTTATAAGAAAATATTTGATGTCTTTCACCGTGAGAATATCCGATATTTCTTCTATATCGGCGGAAATGATTCTATGGACACGGTGAACAAGCTGCACCGATACGCCGTCGAGTGTGGATATGAGATGCGGATCGTTGGCGTCCCAAAGACGGTGGATAACGATCTTCCTCTGACTGACCACGCACCCGGCTTCGGGTCGGCGGCAAAATACGTGGCAACGGTGATGCAGGAGATCATTCGTGACTGCGCCGTTTACCGTACTCGCGCCGTAACGGTCGTGGAATGTATGGGCAGAGACGCGGGATGGCTGACGGCTGCCTCGGCGATCGGACGTGTCGCGGGGGGCGCGGAGCCCGATCTGATCTACCTTCCCGAGCGTCCTTTTGACATGGAACGATTCTTTTCCCGTTTGGAGGAAAAGTGGCAGAAAAAATCCGCGCTGGTGGTAGCGGTCTCCCAGGGAGTCCGCTTTGCGGACGGACGATACGTGGGGGAAGCTCACCAAAGCGGTACGACGGATAACTTCGGACACAAATATCTGGCGGGCGCGGGAAAAGCCTTGGAGATGGCGATCAAGGATCGCTTTGGCTGTAAAGCGCGGGCTGTGGAGCTCAATCTGCCTCAGCGCTGCGCGGGACACCTTTTGTCCCGTACCGATATTGACGAAGCGATCCGTATCGGTAGAAAGGCGGTTCTGAGCGCTGTGTCGGGCGTGAGCGGCGAGGTAATGATCTTCCGTCGCGTATCCAACTCTCCGTATTATTGTGAGATCGACCATGCAGATGTGGCGAAAATTGCAAATGAGACACGATACGTTCCCGATGAGTATATCAATGAAACCGCAGATCATGTAACGGATCTGTGCTGCTCCTATATGCTTCCTCTGATTCAGGGAGAGTGTGACGTTTTGTGTCATTCAGGATTGCCCAGATATATTCATCTGTAAAAACAAAAAGGAAAGGAATCATCCTATGAAAACCCTGATTGTAACCGGCGCATCCTCGGGGATCGGACGGGAATTTGCCGAGACCTTATCCCGAATGACTGACGTGGAGGAGGTTTGGGTGATCGCGCGGCGCGCGGATCGTCTGGAGGAGCTGAAAACAACAATCAATAAAACGGTAATTGCAATATCGTTGGACTTATCCGATTATAGCTGTATAGAAAAATATAAAAACATGCTGTCCGACCGTTCCCCCGAGGTGGTAGCGCTTGTGAACGCGGCTGGGTATGGGCGCTTTGGTGAGGTAGAGAACGTCACGCTGTCCGATCAGGTAGGCATGATCGACCTGAACGCCATGGCGCTGACGCAGATCACCTATCTGACTCTGACATATATGGAAAGCGGAGGGCAGATCTATCAGGTGGCGTCCATATCGGGCTTGGCTCCCGTGCCGTACCTGAGTGTATATGCCGCAACAAAGGCGTACGTGCTCAGCTTTTCCCGCGCGCTCAACGTGGAGCTGAAGCACCGAGGGATCCGCGTCATGGCGGTATGCCCATTCTGGACAAGAACCGAATTTTTTGACCGCGCCGCTCAACAAAACGACGTGGTGGTGCATTACGCGCGGTTTTATACCCCCGCGCAGGTGGTGGAACGAGCCGTGAAGGATATGAAACGGAAGAAGGACGTGTCCATTTGTGGCGCGTATGCCCGTTTCTTAGGCTTTGGTATGCGCTTTCTGCCGCAACGCCTGACCATGCGGATCTGGTGTAAGCAGCAGAAGAAGTGATTGGCTGATT
>JAZNVA010000186.1:0-2235 GCA_045592565.1 Eubacteriales bacterium
GATAATCCGACAAAAAAGGGCGCGATCGAGATCGCGCCCTTTTCTATTCAGGAATCCTTTCGGCACTCGTGATCCAACCAGATCACTCCCAAATTGAATGCCTCATACAAGCCCACCTTATCTCCCTGACGGTAGATCTTCGTGGGATCCTTGGAATCCACTATCTGAATCAGGATCTTTCCGGGGAGCCCCTTGTCCGTATAGGACATAATCTCCAGAATCAGAATACATTTCTCATTCATGTCGCCGTAGCAAATGGTGTTTTCCTCTCGAACCAAGGGCCAACCGCGGTATTCCAGATATTTTCCGCTGACCTTTTCTCTCGTCTCTGCCATGGTCTCTCTCCTTTTCAACCGTTCTATCGTATCGGACCGTTCTGTCCGCACATATCTAAATGTTATTATATCACAATCGGAATCCAAAGTCAACCCCCTATTTTTGTCGAATCAAGGGAGCTTCAATATAGGGGGTCTGACGGAGCAGACAATCGGCTGGCTGTGGCTGATCGAACAGCATGGTATACAGTCGGTCGATCTTCTCACCCAGAATATATTGTCTTGTTTCCTTGGGCGCGTCGGCGGGCTTGGTGACAACAGGGATCCCCTTGTTCTTTCGCTTTTCCGACAACAATCGGCACCCCTTTTCGTTTGCGGAAAGTAAGGTGGTATATACGGGAAGAGCTACCAGATCCTCCTCGCGGACACCGCCGAGACAATACAGCATCACCCGACGGAGGTGGGCATCGGTATACCGCTTGGTTCGACACGCCTCCAAAAATTCCGCTCCGTTCTTTGCCTCAGCCGCTACGGCGCAGAATCGATTGGCAAGTCCGCCCTCGCACCCCGCAATTCCCGCCAAGGCTCCCTCCTCTGCCGTTCGGAAAAAGGTCAGCAGCAGTCTCTCTGCAGCCTCCTCGTTCAACAATCTCCCCTCTGTCCCGACGCGTCTCATCACAGACGCACATTCTTCGGGAAGAAAGCGTTCCGCTTCTCGCAAACCGCCCTGACGCAAAATTTTTCGGATCGCCGCCGCGGATGGGTATTCACCTTCGGCAACAGAAACATCGGCATAGCCTGCTCCTTGTCTTTTGACTGTTTGGAAGGAGAGGTCGGTCCCCAGCTCTGTCGCGGCGCGAATATACTCCACGCCAAGAAGGTCATTGGAGGAAAAATCCTTCTCCAGCATCTCGTAATAGAGCTGTGCCGCAGGGACACCCTGCTTCAGCAATTCCCGATATCTTTCGCGGAATTTCGGTTCAGCAGCTCTCTTTGCCGCCTCTGCCAAGGCATCTGCGTCTCCGCACTCGGATCCAAAGATCACGCCGTCGCAAAAATGTCTCAGGATCGAGAGCCCGCCTCTTGCAAAGCGTTCCGCGCTTCCTGCTGACCAAGGAAACGGAAGCTCCAGCACAAGATCCGCGCCGCTTCGGATCAACGTCTCCGCGCGCGCATAGCGATCTGCGATCGCAAATTCTCCCCGCTGGACCGTATTTCCGCTCATCACGCAAACAATCCGCTCCGCGCCCATCTTGCGCGCCGACTCGATCAAATATTGATGTCCGCCGTGAAGCGGATTCACCTCGCATATGATTCCAAGGTCTGCCACAGCTCCCTCCCCTTTCCTTGCAAAGAATTTTTCTTTTTTATTAAAAATACTATTGAAAAACCGAAAAAAAAGTAGTATAATGTGAACGATACAAATAAACTTTTGGAGGATATCATTCAATGAACATTTTGGTTGTTAACGCAGGATCCAGCTCCCTCAAATACCAGCTGATCGACACCGACACGGGTACGCTGTTCGCAAAAGGTCTTTGCGAGCGGATCGGTCTGGAGGGATCCAAGATCGAGCACAAGCAGGTCGCCAAGGGATTACAGACCGAGAAGGTCGCTCCCATGAAGGATCATGCCGACGCCATGAAGCTGGTAGTCGCATATCTGATCGATCCCGAATTTGGCTGTATTACCAGCATGGACGAGATCCAAGCGATCGGTCACCGCGTAGTACACGGCGGCGCATATTTCTCCGAGTCGATTCTCGCTACCGACGAGGTAATTGAAAAGATCCGTCTCTGCCGCGATTTCGCGCCTCTGCACACCGACGCCCACCTGATGGGCATCAAGGGATGTCTGGAAGCGATGCCCGGCAAGCCTCAGGCGCTGGTGTTCGACACCGCATTCCATCAGACCATGGAACCCAAGTCGGAGGCCAAGCGGTCTTAGGAAGACAAATCCT
>JAZNVA010000187.1:0-7848 GCA_045592565.1 Eubacteriales bacterium
TATAATGTAATGAGCATGCCTAAAACGGGATAAGGTTTTTAGATTGAATCTTATTATAATCCATTCTAATAGGCAAAAAGAATAAACGGTTACTTTTATATTGAATAATATAAAAATATATAATATAATATCGAAAACACAACGAAAGAATCAAACAAATCGTGTCGAAAAAGATAGAATATAAGACTGGTTCTTATGGAAAGAGGAAATGATGAATTTTACAGAAATTGCAAGGATGAGACGTTCCTGCAGAAGCTATGACAGCAGTCGGGAGGTAGAGGAGGAAAAGCTGACGGCAATTTTGGAAGCAGCCCGACTGGCTCCCTCCGCCTGCAACGGACAGCCCTACCGTTTTACAGTTTGCCGCGGAGAGGCGGCTCGCAAGGTTGCGGAAGCTGTTTCGGGTATGGGGATGAATGAGTTTGCTGTGGAGGCTCCCGTGATGATCGTCGTATCGGAAGAGCCCTATGTCAAGCTGGCGGCACTGGGCGCCAAGCTGAAGAAAAACGATTACCGCTCCATCGATATCGGAATTGCCACGGCGTATCTCACTGCCGAGGCAACTGCCCAAGGACTGAACACCTGTATCCTCGGATGGCTGGACGATCAGCCACTCCGTGAGCTTTGCGGCTTGGAGCATCCCGTTCGTCTCGTCATTACGGTTGGATATTCCAAGCGTCCCGATGAGCTGCGGGAAAAGAAACGGAAGAGCATGGACGAGCTTGTTACGTGGAAGGGAGGCGGAGAATGCTGACGGTTGGAGTAAAAGCCCCCGATTTTACTTTACGGGACGGTACAGGTAAGGAAGTATCTCTTTCTGATTATTTGGGAAAGAAGGTCGTTTTATATTTTTATCCCAAGGATAATACCCCAGGATGCACCCGACAGGCTTGCGCTTTTGCGGGGACATACGCCGCGTTTCGGCAAAAGGGCGTGGAGGTGATCGGGATCAGTAAGGATAGCGTGGAATCCCACGCCCGTTTTGCGGAAAAGTACGACCTGCCCTTTACACTGCTTTCCGATCCCGAACGGATCGCCATTGAGGCGTACGGTGTGTGGAAGGAAAAGAAGCTGTATGGGAAGACAAGCTTCGGCGTTGTCCGTACCACTTTTTTGATTGACGAAAAGGGGATCATTGAAAAGGTCATGCCGAAGGTCAAGCCCGATACCAATGCGGAGGAAATATTGGCAGAGCTATCGTAAAATTTGAAAAAGCTCTTGAAAAACGAATGGTTTTTTAGTATAATTTTCTTGTTGATTCTTAAAAAAAGGAGGAGATGCTATGTTAGAAATACGGAATCTAACAAAGATCTACCGTTCTAAGACAGGCGATGAGGTACGGGCGTTGGACAACGTCAGTGTTTCCTTCCCTGAATCGGGAATGGTGTTCATTCTGGGAAAATCGGGTAGCGGTAAGTCTACTCTGCTCAATATCATGGGCGGTCTGGATAGCTATGACGACGGAGAATTTATCATCAAGGGAAAATCATCCAAGGATTTTGCGGGATCGGATTTTGACGCCTACCGCAATACCTTCATCGGATTTATCTTTCAGGAATACAACGTACTGGATGACTTCACGGTAGGAGCCAATATTGCTCTGGCTTTGGAACTGCAGGGGAAGAAAGCAACGCCTGAGACCATCAACGGCATTCTTTCGTCCGTGGATCTGCTCAACTATGCCAAGCGGAAACCCAACGAGCTGTCGGGCGGTCAAAAGCAAAGAGTCGCTATCGCGAGAGCGTTGGTCAAGGAGCCCCAGATCATCATGGCGGACGAGCCCACGGGTGCTCTGGATTCCAACACAGGTAAGCAGATCTTCGATACATTGAAGGCGTTGTCTCGGGAAAAGCTGGTTCTGATCGTATCTCACGACCGTGATTTTGCCGAGCGGTATGCCGACCGAATCATTGAGCTTGCCGACGGAAAGATCATCTCCGACGTGACCAAGCACGAGCATGAGAGCGAGAAGATCAGCGAAGGAATTGATAGGATCAGCGGACATATCCTGAAGATCAAGGGTGGTTACCGACTGACAGCGGAGGATCTGGATATGATCAACCGCTATCTTTCTGAACACAACGAGGACGTGCTCCTTTCGGGTGACGGTAGAGTCAATGAGGAACTTCGTTCTGCCGCGGGGATCAGCGAGAAGGGAACCACGGCGGTCTTTGAGGGAACTGACACTCAAAAGGATTACACGCTGAAAAAATACGAGAAGAAGGACAGTAAATTTATTCGCTCTCGCCTTCCTCTGAAGAACGCGATCCGTATCGGATCCAGTAGCTTGAAGCACAAAAAATTCCGTCTGGTCATGACGATCTTCCTATCCTTGATCGCTTTTGCGCTGTTCGGCTTTGCCGATACCATGGGAGGATATGATAAGATCGTTGCCACCACCGATTCCATTGCCGATTCCCGCGTCAAGAACGCATCGGTGACACTGGGTGTTCGTCATACCACGACGTTTGGGGACGAGAAGCCCTATACCAGCTTCTACGATGCGAATCTGAATGACGAGGATATTGCTTATCTGCGAGATAAAACGGGCTTGAATTTCGTCCCCGTTTACACGGGAAGCAGAAACAGCGGCTTTTATGGCGGTATGTCTGTTGCCAATCAGATGCAGACGTATCAGCAGAGCAATGTTTATACGGGAAAGATCCACGGTTTGGTGGATATGAGCGGAGATGAGCTGACGAGCGTCGGCTTTTCCATCGTGGGACGGATGCCCGAGAAGACGGGAGAAATTGCTATTACCGAGCTGATGTACCGTCAGATGAAGGAATTCGGTTTCAAGAATGACCTTCATAACGAGTCGGTAGCGGCGGGACTTCTGACTATGGATGAGGGTAGCGCCACCTCCATTATTGGAAAGCATATTACTCTGTCAGACGGTATTTACTCTCCTGACGGAAAGGGATTTTCCTTCGAGATCGTAGGTGTGATCGATACGCAGTTTGATTACGCCCGTTATGAGGCATATCTGCCACAGGATGAAAATGACAGAGGGCAGAAGGAGGAGGCAAACGCCCTGACCGACATGGTTTTGACTATGGAGCTGTCCAGCGAAATGGCATACGGTTTCCACGGCTTGGGATTTGTGAAGAACGAGGATATCAAAACGATCTGGAGCGCATCCGCTTCCATGGATCAGCAGATCGGAAGCGATATGAACGGTTGGAATTCCTCCCTTTATATTGCAGTAGGACGCCCTGATACGGGAGACGGTAAGCCTTCCGATGAGCGAGTGAACCGTCTGGCGGGAAGCTCGGCTTTGTCCAAGCTGGACGTGACCTTCTTTGATGGCTCCCGCGATGAGCTGGGAGAAAACGAAGCGATCATTCCTTCTCAGCTGATGATGGGATTGATCCCCAGAGAAACCAAGCTTACGGTGGATCCCGCAAAGGTTACTGCCTTTGCTGTGGATACGTGGGGCGAGGAAGCGTGGAACAGAACCCAGTTGGGCGCCAATTATTATGACCGCTTTTATGAAGCGGCGCAGTACCATGCCATGACAACCTACATTGACGAGCAATTGCAAAAGCCGGAGGTTCTGCAAGGCGTGATCAACCACGCGACGGGACTGGGATGGGATCCCGTTCCCGCCAATGTTGCCGAGGCGAAGGCATATTGGTTGCACTGGTGGATCGATCAGGGGAATTATGACGCGCCTATTTCTTCCTATGTGGACGGTGTATCCAATGTCAATAGGGATATGCTCTACGTTCCCGTTGAGCAAGATGCCTACCGATTCGTCTTGGAGCTGTTGGAAATCGAGGAATATCCTCAGAATGTAGATTTTAAATATTGCTCACACCAGTATCAGGTTTCCGATCTTCTGAGAAGCGTGGGAGAGGAAAACCCCGAATGCATGATCTCTCAGGACACCTATCGGAATATTCTCACCGATCTGTACGCATCCACGGACGCCTTGGCATCGCAGATCTGGCTGAATCAGGAATACGTCGATTTCTTGAAAAAGCAACAGGGCATCAGCGATCAGGGTTGGTCGGATATGTCCGAGGAGGATCGTAAGCAGAACGCCATCTGGTATTACGTGGATTACTATGTGAACAACTGGGACGGCGGATATGAGAAGAATCAGTACGGTACCTATACGGGCAAGCAGATCGAGACGATGGCAGAGGAATATTATCGGGCGTTTGGAGACCTCTCCATGGCAGAATTGCTGTCCAATATGAGTTTTGAGCTGTTTGAAAACAATTACGAGATGCAGAGCGAGTTCTCCAAGGGAATGCTGGATGTTAAGGTCGTCGGCGTCTATGACAGCAGCCAGTATCCTTACGGTTATCTGATCATCAGCGATACCCTGATGGATATGTATCAGGAATGGGCAGCAGAGGTCGGTAAGAATAGTGAATATCACGAGGAGATCGCTGAGCACGAGGATGGTATGTGGGGCTTTGCGCTCGCGCCTCTCGGACAGGATAAGGGCGTGATCCGAACGCTGGTAGAGATGTCCTATGATGAAACGGGTGATCTGCAATTTCGGATGCAGAATGCGGTTATGAAAACGTTGGAAACCTTCAATGGATTCATTGAGATCGGATCTTTGGTATTCCTCTACGTGGGCATCGGCTTTGCCGTATTCTCCGCGCTTCTGCTGATGAACTTTATTGCAACGTCTATTTCTTATAAAAAGAGAGAGATCGGTGTGCTTCGTGCCGTGGGAGCCCGTTCCTCTGATGTGTTCAAGATCTTTTTCAGCGAGGCTCTGATCATCGCGCTTGTGAACTTCATTCTGTCTACAGCAGTGGTTGTGGGAGGAATCATCTTTACCAACTCGTGGATGCACAATAGCGGTATTAACGTAACACTCCTGAGCTACGGTCCCCGCCAGTTCATCCTGATGCTGTTGATCAGTGTTGGCGTTGCCCTTCTGGCAAGCTTCCTGCCGGTCTATAAGATCGCAAAGCGGAAGCCCGTTGACGCCATCAAGAATCGCTAAAGCGATCCAATATTTGCATAAGAAAAGCCACCCGCTCAGCGGGTGGCTTCTTATACTTTATCAGGAAAGGATCTGCCAACTGTCTACCCCCACTTCTTCTACCGCCGCGATCACCGCGTCGGTGGTTTCCGCGTTGGGACAGGAGGGAAGAAGGATCCGCATGTGATATCGCAGACGGTTATACATCATGCTTGAGTCGTTGACGGTTTGCGTGGCATGCGCAACGGGATCGGCACTGCCGTATTCCGACGCGTCCAGCGCAAGAAAATCGACACCATTCCATAGACGGTCGATGTGATCGGAGGCTTGCTCATGAGTAAGAATCCCTTGAGAAAGAGCAAGTCCCACGGAAGCGTTGGGCGCAAGGATCCGAATGTCCTCCACAAAGCGAAGCAACTCGTCGGTATGCTCTGCGGTCATCGCAGGCGCAAGGAGCAAAACGTCGTCCAGCCCTTGCTGAATTGCCTCTGCCAGCATAGCGGCGCCTCGGGAAAGCTCGACTGAACGGAGCAGTGGATCGGTCTGGGAAAATGCCGTCAGATAAAAGACACCGGAGCAGTGGATCGATACGTCACCGATCTGTGCCATGGCAGAAGATATCGATACGGTGGGAGATCCCTTGGTAGCATAGCCCAGCTTCGTTCCCATCTCGGAATAATAGAGAAGGGAGCCGTCGAGGGTGTTCAGGGGAATGCTTACGGCGGTTCCGCCTGATTCGGTCAGCGCGCGAATGCGGGTGGCAAAGGTCGTAGAATCGTTCGTTTCCAAAAGAACGGTACGTGCCTGAACGGACGGGGGCGCGGCATGTTCTTCCCCCGCCATTTCGGGGGGCGTATCCTCCCTTTCCGCATCGGCTTTGGTTGGGTTCTTTTTGTGCAGGAGATTGCCCACGATCAAAAAGACGAGAACAAGCACCGATACGATAATGACGGTGAGGATCAAACCAAAGCGGAGCTGCCGACGGCGATATACGCTTCTGCGGTACTGCAGATGGCGATTACGACCGTTCATGGCGATCCCCCTTGGTCAGCGAAGATAGACCTTTTTTATAATTCGCGTTTTTCTTTTTGTGGTGATTTTTGATGATCACAAGAGTTATGATACCACCCGTCAGAAGGACAGCGCCTACTGACGAAAGGACGATGACCCATATGAGGTCATTTTCCTTTTCCGGCTTGATAAGATCGGTCAGATCCAACGCGGAATAAAGCTCGTTGGGTTCAAAGGAAAGACTTTTTTCGATCTCCTCAAGGTCGGCTGCGATCACACTGCCGTAATAGCTGTCCACGAGCGTGGTAAAGTGGGAGTCCAGATACTCGTCATCATGCTCAAAGCGTTGAATGACGTAGGAGCAGGGGACGATCTGATTTTGGTTGTTGATGCCCGTAGCCATGACCACGTCGCTGATCTCTCCGATGCGGAGAGAGAAGGCGGCGCTTTCATACGCCTCGTCCATGGTTCCGCGGGCGATATATTCGCCGCTGGCGCTCACGTCGGAGAAGTCCTCGGAATATCCTGCGCGAATCAGATCGTATATGTTTCTCGAACCTGATTTGAGCAAGCTGTGTGCTTCCTTGATTTTGGCGTGATTCCGTTCTACGTCATCGCCCGTGTCGTCGAAGATGGCGATGTGGTAAACATGGATGAATTCCTTTCGGATCCGTGACATCAGCTCGTCCTCATCGGAGGGAACCAATCCTTCCTCGGGATAAACGTAGAGAAGCTGATCGTAAAGAAGATCGGTTCCGAGCAGGAATCGAAGATAGCGCTCGGAAAGTCCCATCGCCTCCATTTCCTTGTCCAGAAGCGAGCGATCGTCATGAAAATACTCGATCACGTATTCATCGACCTCGCTGTTGATCTTTTGCTTCCACTCTTTATCCTTCAGCGACAGACCGTGCTCCTCGCAAAGGCGGAGCATGGCATAGCTGGAGAGAACGTTCTCACGGAACAGATGGTCAAGCTCCTCCTGTAAGGCGTTCGCATCCTCTCCGCTCTTTTGCTTTGCCGATTCCATATAACGATTTACCAGAAAATACAGCTCGTCATAATATACGTCCCGTCCGTCTACCGTTCCAACGACTGTCATCTCATCGGGCTTTGCGGGATCACGGGACGCGCCGCAAGAAACCAGCACGGTCGAGAGCAAAATAAGCGCAAGAATACAGGCACATATGCGAAATAATAGGGAATAATATTTCATAATCTACCTCAAGATTTTATAATCATTCATCTTATTATACATTAACTTTATGTCAATTGTGTGAATAAACGGGGATTTGCTGAAAAAAAGCTCAAAAAAACAAAAGAATAGGAAAAAAGTTCTTCCAATTTTAATGGGAGTATGATATAATGAGAACGAAAGGACTGCAAAATATGCAATCGAAAGGAGTATTCTATGGAATCAAAATACAGCATCCCGTTGAGTAGTGTGATCAAGGAGTTTCAGCTGGAGAAAATTGAAATGCCCGAAAACGCGGCGGAGATAGAGGTGTCCAATCCCGAGGTCATTCGTCCCGGTCTTGCATTGTCAGGATTCGTAGAGGTCTTTGAGCCTACGAGAATACAGATCATAGGTAGAGCGGAGCACACCTACCTGTCCCAGCTTTCCACCACGCAGAGAAACGTACGTCTGGAAAATCTGTTCCGCCTCAAGCCTGTGGCTGTTGTGGTGGCAAGCCAGCTGTCCATTCATGACGAGATGGCGAAGAACGCGAGAAAATACGGTGTTCCGTTGCTGAGAACTGCGGATCGTACCAGTACCTTCATGGCGGCGGTAATCTCCTATCTGAATACCAGTCTTGCCCCCCGTATTACCAGACACGGCGTGTTAGTCGAGGTGTATGGAGAGGGTATGCTGATCCTTGGAGATAGTG
>JAZNVA010000188.1:0-7156 GCA_045592565.1 Eubacteriales bacterium
TCTTTCCGACAACAGGAGCTTCAGAAGCGTTCGCAGGTTATTGGCTTGCTGACCACTCTCCCACATATCTTTTTTCGGACGGTTCGCCGCCCGCTTTTGTCGTGCCCCTTGGGGATCGCTTTTTGATCTTGACTCCCGTGCCTCTTACTTTTCCTCTTGATTTCTCATTTTTTAGAGGGTTCTTCAGGACTTTTACAATCGGCTATATGTGCTTAATCAAATATCAACAGGATGATAGCAGGCTATATTTGCTCTGTATGGCGCATCGCGTTTTCTTTGATTTTTTCAAAAGCTCCTCGTCTTACGAGGTCCTCGGTTACGATAGTTGCACCTGCTGCGACAGCTACTGCTCCCGTTTGTATAAACGCCTGTATAGTATCCGGATTGATGCCTCCCGTTGGAATGAACGGAATGTGAGAAAGCGGAGACATTACGTTTTTGAGATAATTAACATTATCAGGAAGCATGGGGAACACCTTGACGATATCCGCTCCCATATCGTATGCAGTTACTATTTCCGTGGGAGTATATGCTCCGGGGATTGAAAGCATACCTTTTTCTTTTGTAAACTTTACCACATCTAATTTAGTACACGGAGATACGATAAACTGCGCGCCTGCTTCGTGTGCCGCCATTGCGTACTCGAGATTTATGACAGTTCCCGCACCTACGCAAATGTTATTTCCGTATATTTTCTTAATCGTATCAATCATCTCTATCGTATCCTGGACGGTCGTTTTCGAGCTTGGATTAAATGTTATCTCAAAAATGCGTACGCCACCTTCGTATACCGCTTTAACCGCCTTTTCTATATATTCCTTTGGAATATGGCGGAATATAGCTATAAATTTGTGTTGCTTTATAAAATCGTAAGTGTTCATTTATTATTACCTATTCCCTTAAAATAAAATACAGTATCATCCTTCGGACGTATATCCGTCAGCGTGCCGGTATAGTGTCTCAGATTGATCGGGGTATACGGGCGCTTTTCTACTTCATCAACGTTGACATCGATACCGAGTCCCGGTCTATCGTTTATTTTTATATATCCGTCTTCAAAGATAACCTCCTCGTTGGTTATTTTTGTTCGGAAAGAGCCATCGTTGATCATGATTTCATGTATAAGAAAATTGGGAGTTGTTGCCGCGAGTTGTAATATAGCCGCATTGGAAATTGGACCGGAGGGATTGTGGAAAGAAATCGGAATGTGTTTTGCCTCTGACATAGCGGCAATTTTTTTGCACTCCATCATACCTCCCGTATGGAACATGTCCGGTTGAGCAATGTCCACCGCATCTTTTGCAAATAGATCATCAAAGCCAAAAATAGAATAAACGCGTTCTCCTGCGGAAATGGGAACGAGTGATTTGCGCTTTACCGCGGCAATTGCCTCTGTGTTATCTGGAGGACAAGGCTCCTCCAAAAGCATAGGCTTAAAAGGGGCAAGCTCCTTGGAAATCTCGATAGCGGTGTACGGATTAAAGCGCCCGTGACATTCGATCAGAAGATCCACCTTGTCTCCTACCGCTTCTCTGACCGCCGCAACGGATTCGATAGCATTGAGCATCTCCTCCTTCGTAAGCGTCATATGCGCCTTGCCAAACGGATCCCATTTCAGTGCTTTTACACCGAGGGCAACGGTCTCCTTTGCTTTTGCGGCAAAATTCTCGGGCGTTCTTGAGCCTGAAAACCAACCGTTTGCATACATTTTGACGCGGTCGCGTATCTTGCCGCCAAAGAATGTGTATGTTGGAACGCCGAAATATTTACCCATAATGTCCCACATTGCCATCTCAATTCCGCTAATGGCAGACATAAGTACCGGACCGCCCTTCCAATAAATATCACGGTATACCTCAAATCTCATCTTTTCAATCTCAAGAGGATTTCTCCCCACGATGAGTCTCTTAAGGTCTTCAATACACCCCGTAAGAGCCATTTCCTGGGTGCCGAGTGAAGCCTCGCCCCAACCGTATATTCCCTCATCCGTTTCTACCTTAACGAACGTCCAATTTGTTCTGAACGCATCCATGATGTATGTCTTAATATCTGTAATTTTCATTTTTTTCCTCTTTCATGTATTTGATTTAGAATAGGGAAGAAGACAAACCGAAATGCCCGAATCAATGACGAGATCAATCCCCGTCGTGCTTGAAGATAGATCGCTACCAAGATAGAAAACCCCGTTTGCGATCTCCTCTTCGGTCGACTCACGCCCGATGGGGTATCTTGAGCGTCTTTCTGCCTTGACTTCTTCGGATAGTACATCCCATCTCGTGGAATGTATAGCACCTGCAACGAGATTGTTCGCCCTGATACCATACTCACCAAGCTCGAATGCCATGTTTTTGACCAAAGAAGAAATCGCTGCTTTTGTCATTGAATACACCGTCCTGCCACGTACCGCTCCAAGTGCTTGTACCGATCCGATGGTGACGATTGCGCCTCCACCGTGTCGTTTCATTATTTTTGACGCCTCCTGACAACAGAAAAACGTTCCTTTTATATTTACGTCGGTGATAGCATAAAAATCGTCCTCGTTTGTATTCATGAGTCCAAAATCCACTCCGAGGTTTGCTGCGTTGGCAACAAATGTATCAAGCGTACCAAAATCCTGTTCAAATTGCGCGAATACTTTTTTCACCTCTTTCGCGTTTGATATTTCAAGGGTATATCCACGCACGGGAACGCTGAACTCTTCGGACAGTGCCGCTGCAATCGCCTTGGCTTTCTTTTCCTCTCGACCTGTAATGCCAACGCCCCAACCGTTTTTTGCAAAATGTCGTGCGATTGCAAAACCAGTATTCTGGGTAGCTCCCGTTATAAGAACGTTTTTCATAAATTTCTTTCTCCTGTGTATTTTATTTTAGATCAATGAACTCGTATATTTTAGGAACTACCTTGCCTGTTGTCGAAAAAACATCGGAGGTTTGTTCGTCAAACATTCCGTAATGAATCGGCACAACGTTTTTTGCCCCTATTGTTTCCGCAAAGCGCGACGCATCCACCGCGTTCATATTATTTCCTGCGCCATTGATTGGCAAAAAGACGGTGTCTATATTTTCGGGGAGATCGTTGAAGATAGCCTTGTTATAAAGGGTATCTCCGGTTACATAATACTTTTTTGTTCCGTCATCGATTATTACACCGATCGCTTCTTTGTCAGAGTGCACTGCTTTTACAGCACTGAAGCGGATACCGTTCTGAGTCCATTCCGTAAAACGATTAAACAAAACGTAATTATTATTTCCTCCTATCCCTCTCACACGCTCCCAAGCATTTGCCGAAGCGAGGACTGTAACGTGCGAGCTATCTCCGAGATAATAAGCAAGCGTTTCCATATCGGTGTGATCGAGATGGTCGTGCGTAAGAATTATAACGCTCGCTTTTATTTCTAAAAAGCGCTTGTCCACAGGTACACGCCTATAGCTTTTTGGATTCTTTTTTTCACAGGAATCGGAAAGATACGGATCAATTATGATTTTTGTTTCCTCATTCTCAAACAGTAGCCCCGCTTGACCAAGCCACGTGATCTTCATAGGTTGTTTTTTCTCTCCTTTTTATCTCAGTAAGATTATGCCACCATCTGTCATGTGCTGCACTGTCAGCTCATTTCCTTGGATCAAAACATTCTGTTCACCATCGATCGCACAAAATTCAGCTGTTTTAAAAGGAATATGTACTTTCAGCCTCGCGCAAAGCTCTCGTTTTACTGTTGACAGATTGGTCAAAATCAACAAAGTATAATCTTTGCCCTCCAGCATTTGAATTCCGAGATTTGGATCAAGCGGCGTGACCTTGGAATAAATCTTTGTTAACTCCGCAACGTCGAACACAGTATGTGTCAGATCAAATTGCTTTTCCTCGTAGGACTTGATCCTTTTGTCATATTTCTTGAATCCCATACACATTGCATCATGGCGATCATAGGCACTTTCCATGACCGTCCCTCCCCGATCCATAAAACGATCGATGGCGTCCTGTTCCTCGGGAGAAAGCATATGGACATGGGGAATGTAAAGAATCGAAACGCCGAACGGATTAGCGTCCAAATGCTCGGCGTCGATGATGTCCACGCTATAACCTGCTTGACGTAGCTGACGGTAGCTCTCGGTATATTCGGCTAGATAGGAATTACTGAGATTGCCTCCCCTTTCTTCCTTGTCTTCGTTTTCACGGGCATCACACAAAAATGCGGCATAGTCGGAATGCAACAGTCCCACTCCGTCATGAACACGTTTTGCTCCCATAAGATAATCATTCATTTTTATGATGTATCGATTGACCGCTGCGCCGTTTTCAAAATTCGCAGTTTTCGTACCGTCATAATTTAACAGACCGCAGCTATTGGGATGCGGGACACCAGGAACGGGACAGTCCCCTCTCCATTGATAATATATGATTCCTTTACAACCCGAACCGAGAATCGCGTAAGTGCCGCGATTGTATATCCAGCTTGGGATATAGGTGCGACTGTCCAGCTCGATACACCAGGATTCCTTCCCCTCCAGCTCGGCAGCACCTTCGGCAAGATCCGCTTCCAGACACACGGAGTAGTAGTTTGGACCGCACGCATGGAAATAACAGGTGTAGCCAACGATATCCATTGCTTTCGCGTTTGCGAAGAAATCACAGCCTCTGTATGCGTTGCGTTTGGACATTTGATCTGATGTAAAGCAGGTGTACGTGGGCAAGGGAGCACCCTCACGGGAAGCATCGGAGGCATTATTCAGAAAGGCAGTCAAGCTATCCCGTGAGAAGATCCGCCAAAGTGCCCACATGTGTGGGGATTGTTCCTTGCGTCCGCGAGGAGGCTCATAGTCTTTTGCCTCCGCCTCGGTCAAGATCTGTCGCTCCACCAACCACTTTCGGTATGCTTCAATAACTTTGGGGTGATAGTCGTACATCTGATTCCCGGGAAAATGAGGCTCATTATAAATCTGATAGGCAATGATGTTATCAAACTGTGCATAGTGTTCAGCAAGACTTTTCGCGTAAAGGCGATTATCCTCTAAAATACCCTCGTGGTGCATGGTGGTACGTATAAAATCCGACCAAGCGGTTTCCTGCTCCACCCCATTCCAATCGATCATTTTTACGTTTTCAAAATTGCGGAGATTTACCGCAAATCCTTGCTGACGAATGGATACCGACAGTTCGTTTTTCTTTGCCTCTTCGATCATATCGTCGATAAACGGCGTATTGACAGACAGTGCTCCGTCATCGTTCAGATCAACCTTGCCCAAAGCGGCAAAACGAACGTGGTTGAAGCCAAGTTCAGCCATCATCTTAAGGTCCTTTTTCATTTCTCCGTAGCGATCTCCTTCGGGCGGAACGGGGAATTTGGAAGGGTGAAATGACGGATAATAGGATTCTCCCAGCGCATAAATTTTCTTGCCGTTTTTGTAAAGAAAACCGTTTTTGATTTCGTACATTATTCTTCTCCTGTTATAATATATTTGCCATCCGAAGTACATCAGCCAGATGTACACGGAAGGTTCTCATTCCTAAGCTATAATAGAAGGGCGAAATGGACTGACGATCTTCTCCTTGGGCTATTACGTCCGCATGAAAGACAGTCATCCATCCTTCTATTGTAGCGTTCGATTTCAGTAGGTTGGGCTACTACGCTCGCATCACCAAACAGATTGAATCGGCAATGGGTAAAGGGTGGCACCATTTCAGCAAATACGATTAGCAGGAGATTTGAGAAATGAATGCAGTAGGAATTGATGTTTCAAAAGGAAAAAGCACCGTAACTGTTTTACGTCCCTTTGGCGAGGTAGTAGCCTCCCCTTTTGATGTGGAACACACCGAGAGTGAACTCAAAGAACTGGCAAGGTTTTTGAAAAGCCTTCCCGGTGAGACCCGTGTTCTCATGGAGTATACGGGGCGTTACTATGAACCGATCGCTCGGTATCTCCATGAAGAAGGTATATTTGTTTCCGTAATCAATGCCCTCCTAACACATGATTACAAGGGAAGCACACTTCGAAAAGCCAAAACGGATAAGATCGATGCAATCAAGCTTGCCGGTATGGCAATTGATCGATGGCTTGAGCTTCGGGAATACGTTCCCGAAGACGAAGTCCGTCAGGCTCTGAAAATTTGTAACCGCCAATACAATCAATACAACAAGTTGAAGACCATGCTGAAAAACAACTTGATCGCATTGCTTGATCAAACCTTTCCCGACGTAAACAAACTGTTCAGTTCTCCGGCTCGAAAAAGTGACGGTCATGAGAAATGGGTAGATTTCGCTTTGAAATTCTGGCATTGCGAATGTGTTTGCGGTATATCCGAGAAGCAATTCAAAGAGAAATATGAACGCTGGTGCAAACGCAACAAGTATTACTACAATGCAGACAAAGCAGAAGATATTTACGCTGAGGCTTGCGGGAATGTTGGACTTTTGCCTATGTGTGAATCTACAAAGCTATTGGTTTCACAAGCAATTCTCCAACTGTAAGCAATGGAAGAAACGTTAGCTGCTATCAAAAACGAAATGCAACGTTTGGCATCTTCTTTGCCTGAATACAGTACCGTTATGTCTCTGTACGGAGCAGGTGAGCTTCTCGGTTCACAACTCATCGCCGAGATCGGAGATGTCAGTAGATTCAAGAGCAAGAAATCATTGGTTGCTTTTGCAGGTCTCGATTCACCGCCCGATCAATCGGGTGGGACTAACAAAACTTCAAAAGCAATTACCAAGCGTGGATCTGCAGCTCTCCGAAAAACGCTCTTTCAAGTGATGTCGGTAATTCTGCAAAACAGTCCCAATGATGAACCCGTTTATACATATCTTGACAAGAAACGCTCCGAAGGCAAACCGTACAAGGTCTATATGATCGCCGCAGCAAACAAGTTTCTGCGTATCTATTATGCCAGAACCAAGCTTGCCCTTGTCAACACTTGAAGTCGCAAAGCGAGTTTACAAAAAATTCGGAATTACCATGCTGAATTTTTTGTATGTTGACAACGTGACCTCGGTATAATTGTCCTTCGGGCGAAGCACCTCTGTGCTTTGCCCTTGATTACCTTGACCGGCGCAAAAATTTTCACTATGCGGTGGTCTTTTTGTCATGCTCTTTTCCAATGCTAAAATTTTTTTGAACTTTTTTCATTTTAGGGCTTGACTTTTATTAGCAGGTCTTTC
>JAZNVA010000189.1:0-6645 GCA_045592565.1 Eubacteriales bacterium
TACGATCTGGCGGATTGGGTGCTTTCCGCTTTTTCTGCCGAGGAGCTGAAGACCTTGCGGGAGTCCCGTGAGACGATCGCCAAGGGAGTGGAAAAGATCCTTTTGGGCGATATCGACGGCGCGATGCAGATCTGCAACGGAAAGTAAGCAAAAGAATTTTTGGAGAGAGTTTTGATGAATCTGTTAACCGATTGCGTACGGGGAGACGGAGAATACGCCCAGCTTCTTCGGGTGATGCGAGACGCAAAAACGGCGAGGACGCCTCTGCCCGTGCTTGTGACGGGACTATGCGACGGCGCCGCTGATGCCGTGTACGTCTCTTTGCTGGAGGATCTGAAGGCGACCGACCGACGGGCGGTGCTTCTCATCTGTCCCGAGGAAAAGGAATGTGTGCGCCTGCGCGCCCTTCTGGAGCAATTCGGACTCCGTACCGCGTTCTACGTGGGACGGGATCTGACCTTCTATAATATTACCGCCTCCCATGAGTACGAGCATGAGAGGCTTCGCGTGCTTTCCGGACTTCTGGAGGACCGCTGGGACGCGGTGGTGACCACTCCCGACGCGGCGCTGAGCTATACGATCCCCGCGGATCGACTGATCGGTGCGCAGATGCGCATGAAATACGGAGAGGAATGCGCCGATCTTTCTGACCTTGCGGAGCGCTTGATACGCGCGGGATATGTCCGCGCGGAGCTGGTAGATGCCCCGGGACAGTTTGCCATTCGGGGTGGGATCATTGACGTCTATCCCGCGGTGGCGACCTATACCGATATGGATGACAATCGGACGGTGGGCTCATATCCCTTCCGCGTGGAGCTGTTCGGAGACGAGGTCGACCGCATGGAGATCTTCGATCCCGCCACCCAACGAATGACGCTGGCGCTCAACGAAGTGGAGTTTTCTCCCGCCAGAGAGCTTCTGATCGATACGCAGATCGGGGAGACCTTGAAAAAAACGATCTCCGCATGGCGCGCAAAGAGCCGAGACGAGAGAGCGATCGCGGAGCTTTCGGCGGAGCTTGCGGCTCTGGAGGGAGACGGGGAGATCAATTTTGCCGATAAATATATTACCCTCATCTATCCCGAGCGTACCTGCCTTTTGGATTATTTCAGCAGCCGTACCACCGTGCTGTTGCGGGGGACCTCTGCGATCCTTGATCGGATCAAGGCGTCCGCATGGCACTTGAATCAAACGGTGGAGGAGCTGCTGGAGGGGGGCACCATTGCCCCGAAATATACCGATTACGCAAAGCCCCAGACCTCCTTTGAGCTATTCTTGGAGGATAGCGCGGTTGCCCACTTTGATTCCCTCGGACAGGGAATGTCGGGCAAGAAGCTGGGGGCGATGTTCACCTTTCGTTCCAAGCACATGGTGTCCTATTGCGAGAATCTGGATCTGCTCTGCGAGGATCTGGACACTTACCGCAAGGGTGGATATCGGACTGTCCTCGTTGCGGAAAACGAGGCGGCGGCAAAGAATCTCTGTACGCTCCTTTGTGACAAAGGATTTTCCGCTTTGGTGGAGACCGAGGAGGGGGACTATACCGTGGACACCCTTCCCATAGGAGTTTTGATGATCAAATGGCGGCAGTATATTCGCGGATACGAGTTGACTGTCCCCAAGATCTGTGTGCTTTCCACCGCTCCCGAAAGTCGGGAGGGAGCGCTTGCTGCGGGAGGAAAGCTGAGACGGAAAAAGAAAAAGAGAAGCGGCACCGAGACCATTCTGTCCTATAACGATCTGGAGGTGGGCGACTTTGTCGTTCACGAGATCCACGGAATCGGACAGTACATGGGTATTGAGAACATGAAGGTGGACGGTGTCAGTAGAGACTATATTACCATTCGCTACGCGGGCTCTGACCGTCTGTTTTTGCCCGTAGATAAGCTGGATATGGTGTCCAAGTATATCGGCGCCCACTCCGATGACGGGCTTGTGAAGCTGTCACGCTTCGGCGGCGCGGAATGGGGCAGAGCGAAGGCAAAGGCGAAGGCGGCGGCAAAGGATATCGCAAAGGATCTGATCCGTCTGTACGCCGAGAGAAGCCGAAAGCCCGGATTCGCCTTTCCCGAGGATGATGAGCTGCAGGCGGATTTCGAGGCGGGCTTTGAATTTGAGGAGACCGACGGACAGCTTGCCGCCATTGAGGATATCAAGGCGGATATGATGTCGCCCACGCCCATGGATCGCTTACTTTGCGGAGACGTGGGCTTTGGCAAGACCGAGGTGGCGATGCGGGCGGCGTACAAGGCGGTTCTGGGAGGAAAGCAGGTGGCAATGCTGGTTCCGACCACACTTCTGGCGCTTCAGCATTATCAGACCATGACCAGCCGTATGCGGTCGTATATGGTGAACGTGGATATGATCTCCCGATTCCGAACTCCAAAGCAGATCGCCCAGTCGATCCGACGGCTGAAACGGGGCGATACCGATATCATCGTGGGAACGCACAAGCTTCTTTCCAAGGATATCGAATTCAAGGATCTGGGGCTTCTGATCATTGACGAGGAGCAGCGCTTTGGCGTGACGCAAAAGGAAAAGCTCAAGCAGCTGGCAAACAATATTGACGTGCTGACACTGACGGCAACGCCCATTCCCAGAACACTGAATATGGCGATGGGCGGGATTCGGGATATTTCGGTGCTGGACGAGGCGCCGGGAGACCGTCTGCCCGTTCAGACCTACGTGCTGGAGCACGATGAGCTGATCCTCACCGAGGCGATCCGCAGAGAGCTTCGCAGAGGAGGACAGGTATTCTATCTTCACAATTTCGTGGAGACTATCGATTCCTGCGCCGCAAGACTTTCCCGCGCCATTCCCGAGGCGAGGATCACCGTCGCCCACGGAAAGATGGATAAGGATCAACTGGAGGACATCTGGGGCGAGATGCTTCGCGGAGAGATCGACATTCTGGTGTGCAGTACCATTATCGAGACGGGCGTGGATATTCCCAATGCAAATACCCTGATCGTGGAGAACGCCCAGCGGCTGGGACTGTCTCAGCTGCACCAGATCCGAGGACGGGTGGGGCGCTCGGCAAGAAGGGCGTACGCTTACTTCACCTATCCCAGAGATAAGACCGTCAACGAGGTCGCAACCAAGAGACTGGAGGCGATTCGGGAATACGCCGAGTTCGGCGCGGGCTTTAAGATCGCCATTCGCGATCTGGAGATCCGAGGTGCGGGAAATCTGCTCGGCTCCGAGCAGCATGGACATCTGGACGCGGTTGGCTACGAGCTGTATATCAAGCTGCTCAACGAGGCGGTTCTGGAGGAAAAGGGAGAGAAGATCCCCGAAAAGCGGGAATGTACCCTCACCCTGCGGTGCGATGCTTTTCTCTCGGATCAATACGTGCCCTATTCGTCGCAGAGAATGGGACTTTATAAGCGGATCGCCATGATCGAAACGCCTGAGGATATGGAGGACATCATGGACGAGCTGATCGACCGCTTTGGAGACGTTCCAAAGCCCACAAGGAATCTTCTGACAGTGGCGCTTGCGCGCTCGGCGGCAATGAAGTGCGGTATTACCAGTGTCATCGAGGAGACGGGGGAGATCCGTATTCAGCCCTCGATCTTTGACTTTGAGGTCTGGTCGGAGCTGTCCGAGCTACATCGGGGACGGATCCGCGTGATCATGTCCGAGACACCGAGCGTGGTGATCCGAAAGCAAAAGGCAGAGAACGTACCCGAGTTCCTCTATGGGCTGTTTTGCCGATATGAGGAGATCCTGAAGACCGATATTTGAGATGGCTTATAACCATAAAGGAAAGGAAACCGAAATATGAGAACAACGATCAAAGGCTGGCTGTCCGCGGCGATGGCTCTGTGTATGCTGCTGTGCTGTCTTGGGGGATGCGCGTCCACGGGAAAGACCATGATGGAGCTGAAAAGCGATGGGATCACCGTCAAGATGTCGGTGAACGTCTTTCAGCTGTATCTGTCCCGTCTCAAGGGATCCATGGCGAGCAGTGAGGGCGCGGACGTCCTGAACGATGCATATTGGGACGTAAAGGTAGATACCTCGCTGACCACCCGAAACGAAAAATATACCGAGTACATTCTGGAGGAAGCCAAGACCTATCTTGCCGCTCTGTATCTGTTTGAGAAGAACGGCTTGGAGCTGCCAAGGGAGACGGAGAAGTCCATTGATAATAAGATCAGGGAAATGATCGAAAACGACGCGGGAGGCTCCAAGGCGGAATTTGACGCCATGCTTGCCGAATACGGCGCCAACCGCAAGGTGCTGAAGGAGGCGATGATCATCGAGGCGAAGATTGCGCTTCTGAAGGATTCGCTCTTTGGCGTCAACGGATCTCTCATCGACGATGACAGCGCCGAGGGACCCGTGAACCAATATTATGAGCAGAATTACCGCCGCTTCAAGCAGGTATTCCTCTATACCTACGATTACGCCTATGAGACCGAGGAGGGAAGCGATACGGTCATTTACTATAAGGATACCACCTATACCCGTCGCGCCTACGATACCACTGCTCAGCCCAAGCTGGACAGTGATCTGAAGCAGGTGTACGATGTCAACGGAGATGCCATCTTCGTTCGTGACGGAAGGACTGCCTATGACACCAAATCGGGCGTGCGGAAGCATCTTACCGACAAGGACGGAAACAAGCTGATGGAAAGCTTTACGGGCAACCGACTCAATCAAGTCATCGATGAGGTGATGCAGATCGAGGAGAAGGTGACCGCGGGAGACTACGCGGGCTTTGACGCCTTGGTGGAGCAGTACAGCATGGATGAGGGCATGGATAACTATCCCGCGGGCTATTACGTGACGAAGGATACGAGCTTCGATTCCCCCGACGTCATCGCCAAGCTCTTTGAGCTGGAGGAGGGCGAGACCGCTACGGTGAAGTCCGAGTACGGATATCATATCATCATGCGGTATGAGCCGGAGGATAAGGGATATCAGAAAAAGGAGAATTCCGATTTCTTCATTTCCCAGAAATCGGGCGCCTACGTGTTTACGGATCTGTTGGAGAATCAGCTTCTGGCGGACTATCTGGAGCCCTATAAATCCAAGATCCTTGTGGACGAGGCGATTCTTGCCGAGGCGGATATCAAATCCATCGGAGCGAACCTTTATTATTAAATTTTGCAAAACCGCTTGACAAAGGGCTTGCGGTGTGATACAATGTAGCCACAAAATCGCATAGAAATCGGGGGTGCCCACCTTGGCTGAGACGGCGAGAGCCGAACCCTTTAACCTGATACGGATAATACCGGCGTAGGGAGATTGCAATTCGTCAGAGACAGACGCCGTCGGGCGCGTCCGACCGAAACGAAAGAGATTCAACCGCACGGAGATTTCCGTGCGGTTTTGAATTTTTCTTTGGAGGTGTGATATGACACACACAAATCTTCGTCGGACGGCGGAAGGCGCCGTCATGGTAGCCTTGGCTACCGTTCTCAGCTTTCTGAAGATCGTTCAGTTCCCGTGGGGCGGTGCGATCACCGTTCTGTCCATGCTTCCCATCGTAGTCTTTGCGCTTCGTTGGGGTGTTTTGCACGGACTCGCTGTGTCCTTCGTCTATTCCTTGATCCAGTTGGGACAGGGAATTCTCATGGACGGACTTCTGGGCTGGGGCTTGACCGCCACGGCTCTGGTTGCCTGCATTTTTCTCGATTATGTGGGAGCGTTCAGCGTTCTTTGCCTTTCGGGACTGTTCGGTAATAAAAAAATGGGAGCTATTATCGGGGGAACGATCCTCGCGCTGGTGCTTCGTTTCTCGTTCCACTATCTTAGCGGCGTGCTGATCTTCGGTTCCTTCGGTGAGCTGTGGTCTGGCTTTTCTACCGATAATACGTGGCTCTACAGTCTCCTCTATAACGGCGCGTACATGTTGCCCGAGACGGTGTTCACCACTGCCGGCGCGTTGGTACTGTTCAAAACGCCCCAGATGAGAAAGCTCTTGGTGAGGGGAGAGGAGAGGGGAGAAAAATAATCCCTCTCAAACGCGCAAATCGGTTGACAAAGCACGGTATTTGTGGTATAATAAGCCGTAACTTTGCTAAACGGCCGCGCGGTATGGTGCCGAAAGGTATTACCGTGAGGAAAGTCCGGGCTTCATAGGGCAGGATAGCTGATAACGTCAGCCGGAGGCGACTCCCGGGAAAGTGCAACAGAAATAAACCGCCCGCAAGGGTAAGGATGGAAAGGCGAGGTAAGAGCTCACCCACTCCTACGGTAACGTAGGTTTGCTGTAAACCCTATCCGAAGCAACACCGCAGTCGGATGTCTGCCCGACACATATCCGCAGGTGGCACGGGGTGACCCGAAGCTTCGTGGTGACACGGAGCGAAGATAGATGGCCGTTCTCGACAGAACCCGGCTTATAGGCAGAGTTACATAAAAGAAAGCATGACCGTCCCTTGCGGGCGGTCTGTTTTTTTACGAAAAATTTTCGTAAGGGATTCTATTGACAGAGCAAACAAAAGCGGTTACAATATAGAAAAGGCTCGAAAGGTAGGAGGACATAGGATGGCAAAAATTCAAGTTGACCTGAACAAAAGGGTAGGGAAGATCAAACCTATGCACGGAGGAGGTCAGCCGCCCCTTGGAGGAAAAGATCGAACCGAGTATTTTCATTATCTGACCGAGGAAGTCGGTCGTAGCCATGTCGTT
>JAZNVA010000190.1:0-1589 GCA_045592565.1 Eubacteriales bacterium
CATCATATGATCCACAAAGCGTTGCAGCCGATCCTTGACGGCGGGCGCCAATGCTCGGGCTTCGGCAAGAGGATTTTCCAGTCCCAGCTTCTCATACTTGAAAAAGCCCATGGTATGAAAGGCAAGAAGCTCGTAGCGATAGACACAGGAATATTGCCTGACGATCTCTACGTATCTCGCAAGACACTCCTCCGTATCATTCAGATCGGGAACGATCACCGTTCGGACTCTGGTTTTCTTACCGATGGTATTCAGATAAGCGAGAATTTCCAGCGTCTGCTCTATTCCCCGTCCCGTATAACGGCGGTAATCCTCATCGGTGGAAAATTTCAGGTCGAGGATCACGCTCTGCGCCTCCCCAAGCACCTCCTTGACCGCATCGGTCAGAGGAACGCCGCCCGAGGTATCCACGATGTATCCGATCTCCCGTTCCTTCAACAGAGGGATCATCTCTCTGAGAAAATCCGCTTGAAGCAAGGGCTCGCCGCCGCTGAAGGTCACGCCCCCCTCGGCACCGAAATAGGGCTTATATCGGACAAGCTTTCTTGCCAGCGCCTCCGCCTCGATCTCGGTTCCGCTATTGCGCTGCCACGTGTCGGGATTGTGACAGTAGATACAGCGCAAAGGACAGCCCGCAAGAAATACGGCATACCGTACGCCCTCTCCGTCCACTGCGGCAAGGCTTTCATAGGAATGAACGATCCCGCTCATTCTCACATCTGCTCGTGGAAGGTTCTGGCGATAACCTCTTCCTGCTTGTCTCTGGTCAGCTTATTGAAGTTCACCGCGTATCCGCTGACACGAATGGTCAGAGAGGGATACAGGGTAGGATCGTTCATGGCGTCGATCAGCTTTTGGCGGTTCAGCACGTTGACGTTCAGGTGATGCGCGCTCTGCGCAAAATATCCGTCCAGAACGCCAACCAGCTTGCTGACGCGGTCGGCGTCATCACAGCCCAGCGCGGCGGGGGTGATGGAGAAGGTATTGGAAATACCGTCCTGACAGCAATCGTAGCAGATCTTTGCCACCGAGTTAAGAGACGCAAGCGCCCCCTCGCTGTCTCTTCCGTGCATGGGGTTCGCCCCCGGCGCGAAGGGCTCGCCCTTCTTTCTTCCGTCGGGGGTCGAACCCGTCTTCTTTCCGTAAACGACGTTCGAGGTGATCGTCAGCGCGGAAAGAGTGTGGGTAGCGTTCTTATAGGTAGGAGTCTTGCGGAGCTCCTCGATAACGTCCTTGAGGATGCCCTTGGCGATCGAATCAACGCGGTCGTCATCGTTGCCGTATTTCGGGAAGTCACCATCGGTCTCAAAGTCAACGATATAACCGTTTTCGTCGCGGACAGGCTTTACGTTTGCATACTTGATCGCGCTCATCGAGTCGGCAATTACCGAAAGACCCGCAACGCCGAACGCCATAAGACGCTCAACATCGGTATCGTGAAGAGCCATCTGGATCTTCTCGTATGCATATTTATCGTGCATATAGTGGATGACGTTCATAGTGTTGACGTAGAGTCGGCAGAGCCACTCAAGATAGATATGGAAACGGGCTGTAACAGCTTCATAATCAAGCTTATCCGCACCGTAGGG
>JAZNVA010000191.1:0-8018 GCA_045592565.1 Eubacteriales bacterium
TGGAGCCCGAAATTCAGATTCTTATCGAGTTGAACAGCGGGGAAGGTGCTGCCACCGCATGGGGCTGTGATCTGACCTACGATTACGTAAAAATCAACGGCGACTACCGTACATGATCATAAGGAGACGATATGGAGATCAACAATGCGCAACGCGCTCAAATCCTGGTAGAGGCGTTGCCCTACATAAAAAAATATTATAACAAAATTATCGTTGTCAAGTATGGCGGAAACGCCATGATCAATGATGAACTGAAGGAAGCAGTGATGGGAGACATCGTTCTTCTGTCTCTGATCGGTATCAAGGTCGTTCTGGTTCACGGTGGTGGTCCTGAGATCACAGAAATGCTGGGAAAGATCGGTAAAAAGAGCGAATTTGTAAACGGACTTCGCGTGACCGATAAGGAATCCATGGAGATCGTGCAGATGGTTCTTGCGGGTAAGATCAATAAAAATCTGGTCAACCTTCTGCAAAACAAGGGCGGAAAGGCGATCGGTCTTTGCGGTCTTGACGGACATATGATCCAAGCGGAGCAGAAGGATCCTCAACTCGGTTTCGTTGGCGAGATCACCGACGTAAACGTAGAGCCGATTCTGGATGTATTGGAGAAGGGTTACATTCCCGTGGTCTCTACGGTGGGATGTGACAAGCAGGGCAACAGCTACAATATCAACGCCGATACGGCAGCCGCAAGAATCGCGGGACAGCTCAAATGTGAAAGCTTGATCTCCATGACTGACATTGACGGAATTCTGCGTGATAAAGACGATCCTTCCACGTTGATCTCTAAGATCAACGTCAGCGACGCGCCTCAGTTGATGCGGGAAGGTATCATCAGCGGCGGTATGATCCCCAAGGTGAACTGCTGTATTGAGGCGATCCGCCAGGGAGTGCATAAGGTATTTATTATTGACGGTCGAATCCCTCATTCGATATTGATTGAGACCTTGACGGATGAAGGAATCGGAACGATGTTTGTATCGGGGAATCATTATGGACATTAAACAACTGGATCATCAATATGTAGCGTCCACCTATGCGCGGTTTCCTATTTGCTTGACCAAGGGAAGCGGCTCACGCGTGATCGATGAAAACGGAAAAGAATATATTGATCTCGGAACGGGGATCGCAGTCAATGGCTTTGGTGTGTGTGATGCGGAATGGATTGCCGCGGTAACCGAGCAATTGAACAAAATTCAACACACATCCAATCTGTATTACAGCGAGCCCTGCGCGCGTCTTGCGGAACAGCTTTGCTTGCGCACAGGAATGAAAAAAGTATTTTTCTCCAATTCAGGCGCGGAAGCCAACGAATGCGCCATCAAGGTGGCAAGAAAATACGGCGAGATCACCAAAGGCGAGAAATATACGACGATCATTACCTTGAAGGATAGCTTTCATGGAAGAACACTGACTACACTTGCCGCTACGGGGCAAGATGTTTTCCATAAAGATTTTCTTCCTCTGACCGACGGCTTTGTTTATGCCGAAGCAAACAACGTCGAGGACGTAAAACGGCTTGCGGAAACGACGCCTTGCTGTGCCATAATGTTTGAGGTCGTACAAGGTGAGGGGGGCGTTCGTCCTTTGACGGCGGAATTCTTAAGAGGTGTTGAGGCAATCGCCAAGGAACAGAATCTTTTGTTGATCGCCGACGAGGTTCAAATTGGAAACGGAAGAAGCGGTCAGCTTTACGGATACATGAATTTCGATCTCACCCCCGATATCGTTTCTACGGCGAAGGGGATCGGCGGCGGATTGCCTCTGGGTGCTACTTTACTGGGTGAGAAGGTAAAGGACGTTCTCGGCGCTGGAATGCATGGATCCACCTTCGGCGGTAATCCCGTTTGCTGTGCGGGGGCGCTGAATATTCTTTCCCGAATGGACGAGGCTCTCTTACAGGGGGTTCGTGAGCGTAGCCAATATATTTTTGATGAATTGAGCGGTTCCAAGGGGATCAAAAGCGTCAGCGGTCTGGGTTTAATGATCGGTGTGGAGTGTGAAAAGGACGCTTCCGAGGTGATCGCCGCTTGCAGGGAAAAAGGCGTGCTGGTGATCAAGGCAAAGCATAAGGTTCGTCTGTTGCCCGCATTGAACATTGATATGAGTGATCTAAAACAAGCAATTTCTGTTTTGAAGGAGGTATGTGCGAAGTGAAGCACTTATTGAAGCTGATGGATCTGTCTGAAAAGGAGATCACAGAAATCCTGAACCTGGCAGATCAGTTGAAATATGAAAAAAAGAATGGGATCCAACATCATATTCTGGCGGGAAAAACGCTGGGTATGATTTTTGAGAAATCCTCTACCCGTACCCGTGTTTCTTTTGAAGTGGGCATGTATGATCTGGGTGGATCGGCGCTATTCCTCAGCTCCCGCGATCTTCAGATCGGACGGGGAGAGCCCATTGAGGATACGGCTCGTGTGCTGTCCCGTTTTCTTGACGGAATCATGATTCGCACGTTTGATCAGAAGGAAGTGGAAATGCTGGCAGAGTATGGCTCCATTCCGATCATCAACGGATTGACCGATTATTGCCATCCCTGTCAGGTGCTTGCCGATCTGTTGACGATCCGTGAGCATAAGGGAACCATCAAGGGAAATAAGCTTTGTTATATCGGCGATGGAAATAATATGACCAACTCCTTGATCGTTGGCGGAATTAAGATGGGTATGGCGGTATCTGTCGCTTGTCCTAAGGGATACGAGCCCGATGCCGAGATCATGAAGTGGGCGTCGGAGAACGGTGAATTCCTTTGTACTGATGATGTGTTTGAGGCGGCAAAGGATGCGGACGTGCTTTATACTGACGTATGGGCATCCATGGGACAGGAGTCCGAGGCAGAGGATAGAAAAAAGATCTTCAAGGGATATCAGATCAATTCCGATGTGATGGCAGTTGCCAAGAACGACGCGATGGTTCTGCACTGTCTGCCTGCTCACCGCGGAGAGGAGATCACAGCGGAGGTTTTGGAAGCACATGCTGACGAGATCTTTGATGAGGCAGAGAACCGTCTGCACGCGCAAAAAGCGGTTCTTGTCAAGTGTATGTCCTGAATTCGACCGAATAATAGCCAATGACACTTGTCTTGGTTTGTGCAAAATGCCGTATTTTTAAAAATGCGGCATTTTTTCTTGACAAAAACAGAAAATTTGAGTATAATTACAACATAAACCGATGATTAAGAAGAGTAGCCGATCGGATCGGGTTCAGAGAGTCGCAGATGGTGGAAGTGCGATGCCGTACGTTTGGTGAATGGACTTATGAGGGCGGTCGAAAGGGAAACCGAGTAGTAGCCGACGGAAGCCGAATCCGTTATTGTTCGGAATTGCTGTGAGGCAATGCAAAGCGGACGTTTATCGTCAATCACGGGTGGTACCGCAGGTTTGTTCCTGTCCCTGAGTTCAGGGGCAGTTTTTTATTTTCAGGGAGAAAGAGATGTTGATCCTATCCAAACGATGGCGAATAAAAAAATGATTTGATTGAAGATTAGATTATAAATTCGGAGGAATAAAAAATGAAATTAAACGGTGTAGATTTTGATACGTATTTTAACAATTACCCAAATAAGGAAGGATATTTCGGCAAGTATGGCGGTGTATATATCGACGAAAAGCTGAAGGCTGCAATGGCGGAAATTACCGAGGCGTATTATTCCATTTGCCAGTCCCGAAAGTTCATCGCGGAGCTTCGTCGGATTCGCAAGGAATTTCAAGGGCGCCCCACGCCTGTAACTCATCTGGAGCGTCTTTCCGATGCTCTGGGCGGAAAGGTACAGCTGTACGCAAAGAGAGAAGATCTGAACCATTCGGGCGCACACAAGCTGAACCACTGCATGGGTGCGGCTTTACTTGCCAAGTACATGGGTAAGAAGAAAGTAATTGCGGAGACAGGCGCTGGACAGCACGGCGTTGCTTTGGCAACTGCTGCAGCATATTTTGGTCTGGAATGTGATATTTACATGGGTTCCGTAGATATTAAGAAGCAGGCGCCCAACGTGGCAAGAATGAAGATCCTCGGCGCCAACGTGATCGAGGTTACCCATGGATTGCAGACCTTGAAGGAAGCGGTTGATGCGGCGTTTGATGCATACAGCAAGGAATATAAGGACTCTATCTACTGTATCGGTTCCGTTCTCGGCCCGCATCCGTTCCCCATGATGGTTCGTGATTTCCAAAGCGTTGTAGGTATTGAAGCGAGAGATCAATTTATTGAAATGACGGGACATCTGCCCAGCGCGATCGTTGCCTGTGTCGGTGGCGGCTCGAATGCGGCGGGACTGTTTGCCGGATTTCTGAATGATCCCGTGGATATTTACGGAATCGAGCCTCTTGGCAGAGGCCCGAAGCTTGGCGATCATGCTGCCAGCTTGAAATACGGTACGGAAGGAATTATGCACGGCTTTAACAGCATTATGCTGAAGGATGAAAACGGCGATCCCGCCCCCGTATATTCGGTAGCCAGCGGTTTGGATTATCCTTCCTCCGGACCTGAGCATGCATTCCTTCAGGAGATCGGCAGAGTAAAATACGATGTGATCGATGACGAGGAGACCATTGACGCATTCTTTAAGCTGTCCCGATTGGAAGGAATTATTCCCGCGATCGAAAGCTCTCATGCGGTAGCCTTCGGCATGAAGCTGGCAAAGACTATGGATCATGGATCGGTGCTGATCAATCTGTCCGGACGCGGAGATAAGGACATGGACTACGTAATCGAGAATTACGGAATCAGATAAAATTAACCGCAAGTGAGGGAAGCAATTCGGGGAATATCTTCGAATTGCTTCTTTTTAGTATTTGCACAAAAATTACAATAAAAAAATGACTTTTTGATTGCTTTTTTTCTGTTGACTTTAGTGAAGAAATATGTTATAATTATCGTAGCAAAATTTATCGAAAAATATGAGCTTTTTGTGACCGGCGGATTGAGTGGAAATAACCACGATGGAAACAAAAAGAAATATTGCCGACCGCCTGGGCAAACCTGCTTATGATTGATAAGGGATAGGTTTGTCTTATTTTATTTTTAGGAGGAAATCATGAAGAAAATCGGTATCATCATGGGAAGCGACAGTGATCTTCCCGTAGTTCAAAAAGCAATTGACACGCTGAAGGAATTTGAGGTTCCGTTTGAGGTTCACGTATATTCCGCGCACAGAACCCCTGCGGAGGCAAAGGAATTTTCTTCGGGAGCCAGAGAGAATGGCTTTGGCGCGATTATTGCTGCTGCAGGAATGGCTGCACATTTGGCAGGCGCGGTTGCAGCAAATACAACGTTGCCTGTTATCGGTATTCCGGTAAGCTCCAAATATTTTGGCGGAATGGACGCATTGCTGTCTACGGTTCAAATGCCTTCCGGTATGCCCGTCGCTACTGTAGCCATTGACGGTGCAACCAATGCGGCGCTTCTTGCCATTCAGATCCTTGCGGTAGAGAACGCAGAACTTGCTTCCAAGCTCGATGCGAAGCGGAAGGCGGGGATGGAGACCGTTCTGGAAAAGAACAAAAAGATCGAAGCACAATTTAATTAATAAAATTATCAATAAGGAGAAACAAGATGAAAAGCTTTAGCGAAAGTTACAAGGCTGCCGGCGTAGATATTACTGCCGGTTATAAGGCGGTTGAGCTGATGAAGGCTCATATTGCCCGTACGAAAAACGAGGGGTGCTTGGATGACGTAGGCGGCTTTGGCGGTTGCTTCGGACTTCCCATTGCAGGGATGGAAGAGCCTGTATTGGTTTCCGGCACGGACGGTTGCGGAACCAAGGTCAAGATGGCAATCCTGATGGACAAGCACGATACCATCGGTATTGATGCCGTTGCAATGTGTGTAAACGACATCATTTGTGTTGGTGCAAAGCCCTTGTTCTTCCTTGACTATATTGCATGCGGCAAGAACATTCCCGAGAAGATCGCCGCAATCGTCGGCGGTGTTGCGGAGGGCTGTGTTCAGTCAGGTGCCGCGCTGATCGGCGGAGAGACCGCAGAGCATCCCGGTATGATGCCTGTGGAGGAATATGACCTTGCCGGATTTGCTGTCGGCATCGTTGATAAGAAAAAGATTCTTGATAACAATACTATGAAAGCGGGAGACGTTGTGATCGCCCTGCCTTCCAGCGGTGTTCACTCCAACGGATTTTCTTTGGTGAGAAGAGTATTTGACATTGACAACAACCCTGATTCGCTGTACGTTCCCTGCGAAAAGCTGGGCGGCGCATCAATTGCCGAAACCCTTCTGACTCCCACCAGAATTTACGTAAAACCCGTCCTTGCCCTTCTTGAAAAGGTCAACGTAAAGGGAATCAGCCATATCACGGGCGGTGGATTCTATGAGAATATTCCTCGTTCCATTCCCGACGGACTTTCCGCAAAGATCGAGAAAGCAGCCGTGAAGGTGCTTCCCATCTTTGATCTGATCGCCGAGACAGGAAATATTCCCGAGAGAGATATGTATAACACTTACAACATGGGTGTTGGAATGAGCATCGTCGTTCCTGCCGATGAGGTAGAAGCTGCTCTTGAGATTCTGAAGGCAAACGGAGAGGATGCATACGTGATCGGTGAGATCGTTGAGTCCGACGAAGGCGTGATCTTTTGCTGATCTTGGTTCCTATCGGAAAGGAGCGGTGAAATGAAAGCAAAAAGAAAAGTTCGGGTTGCTGTTTTGGTTTCAGGCGGTGGAACCAATCTTCAGGCAATCATTGACGCGCAACAACAGAACGTGATCAAGCACGGAGAGGTTTCTTTGGTAATCTCCAATAATCCCGATGCCTACGCGTTGACAAGAGCGCGGAACGCCGGGATCGATACGGCAATCGTATCCAGTAAAGAATACACAGAGCAGGGAGCGTTTGAAGAAAAGCTGATTGCAACACTGGAGGAGAACGGAATCGAGTTGATCGTTTTAGCGGGATTTATGAGAATTCTCAGCCAAAATTTCACAGCGAGATATCCCCGTCGAATCTTGAATGTTCATCCGTCCCTGATTCCATCCTTTTGCGGAAAAGGATTTTACGGCTTGAAGGTGCATGAGGCAGCTTTGGCTTACGGTGTTAAGGTTACGGGCGCTACGGTACATTTCGTTAACGAGGTTCCCGATGGCGGAGAGATCATTTTGCAAAAAAGTGTTTCCATAAAAAAGGGAGAAACCCCTCAGAGCCTACAGCAACGGGTGATGCGTCAAGCAGAATGGATCATTCTGCCGCGAGCAGTTGAACTTGTTTCCAAGGAAATTTTAGGAAAATGAAAGGAAGGTCGGTTATGAACATTTATGAGATTGCCAATATGGGCGAGATTTTGAAGAACAATACCTATCCCGGACGCGGAATCGTTGTTGGTAAATCCGAGGACGAAAAAAAGGCTGTCGTTGCATATTTTATTATGGGACGTAGCGAAAACAGTAGAAACCGAGTTTTCATTGAAAACGGAGACGACGTGGTGATTCATCCCTTTGATGTGTCCAAGGTCGAAGACCCCTCGCTGATCATCTATTCTCCCATTCGTAAGCTGAACGATCAACTGATCGTAACCAACGGAGATCAGACCGATACCGTTTACGACGGATTGGTTGCGGGAAAGAGCTTTGCAGAGGCGTTAAGAAGCCGTTGTTTCGAACCGGACTCTCCCAACTGGACACCAAGAATCAGTGCAATGCTGACCTTTGCGGACGGAGATTTCTCCTACCAGATGAGTATTTTGAAAAGCGGTGACGCGGATGGAACGGTTTGTAACCGTTATACCTTTGAATATGCGCCCATCAACGGACTTGGTCATTTCCTGCATACCTACAATTGTGACGGAAATCCTATTCCTACTTTTACAGGTGAGCCTGAGCGCGTAAGCATTCCCGATGATATTGACGGATTTACTGATCTTCTTTGGAAGAATCTCAACGAGAATAACAAGATCTCTCTCTACGTCCGCTATATTGATCTGGAAAGCGGAGCGGTTGAGAATCGAATGATCAACAAACATGCGTGAGGTGTAGTATGAAAGAATTTGAATTGAAATACGGTT
>JAZNVA010000192.1:0-5563 GCA_045592565.1 Eubacteriales bacterium
CATCCCGCGTCGATCAGCAATCCACGGGGGGGAGAGGTGTACCGATCAAGCATTTCGCAAAGGGTGTCGGCAATCGGCTGATAATGCCCCAGATTCAGGAATGCGCTTCTGGCGCGAACCGCCTGCTTGGAATCCCCTCCACCAGCTTGTCCGGGAGGCATAAGATTTACGTAGCCACTGGAGGCAAGGTCGAAGCAATGGTGTCTTTCCCCGACACAGATCAGGCTCTCTTCCCCTTTCAGGCTCATATTCTCTTTACAGATCGGGCAACGCAGGGCGCCCAAGATCTTCTCATTGGGTAAAATTTTCATACTGTCTCTTCCGTTTGTTGAATTTCGTAGTCCGCTTCAATATAGCCGTTGGGATCGCACTCCGTATGTTCGGTGCAGTTCAATTCAAACCAGAAGGTCGATCCCTCGCCAAGCGTACTTTGGACACCATAAACGGCATGGTGAAGCTCCAGAATCTCCTTAACGATGGAAAGTCCCAAGCCCGTTCCAACCGTTGCTCTTTTATGGATCTTATCCACCTTATAATATCTGTCCCATATCATGGGAATCTCTTCTTTGGCAATTCCCGTTCCCGTATCCGTTACGCTGATTCGTACCCGATCGCCTACCCGTTCCTGTCGAACGGACACTCGCTTGTCCTCGCCCGTGTAATTGATGGCATTGTTGATCAGATTGTATATCACCTGCAGAATCATCCCGCGGTCGGCACAGACCTCAGCATCCTCCCGCGCAACAAATTCAATTTTGTAATTCTCCTGCATCATCAAGCGCTCATATCGCTGCATCGTATCTCGCACCGTCGCTGTCAGGCTGAAGATCTGCCGATCGGGCTTTCTCGTTCCCGCTTGGATCTTGGAAAGATCCAGCATATCGTTGACCAGATCGGACAAACGTGATGTTTCGTCAATGATGATCTGGACATTTTCTGGAGTATTTTCGTCGGGGATATCCCGCATCATCTCACTATATCCCTTGATCATGGTCAGGGGCGTTCGCAGATCGTGAGAAATATTGGAGATCAGCTCCTTTTGCAATCGGTCGGTTTTTGCTAACTCTCGTGAGGCATAATTTAAGGTATCCGCCAGCTCGTTGATTTCCCGATATCCATTCCCTGAAAAATCCGCATCGTAATTTCCCAACGCCAGCTTTTTTGCTGACTCATTCATTTTGACGATAGGCTTGGTGATCAGTCTGGACATAATCCACGCCATCAAAAGAGCAACCACAGCCAAGATCACACCCGTCCAAAGAGATTGATCCTGCAGAGTCTTGACCATTGCCTGAACAGGAGTCAGATTCGTTACCTGAATGATCAGATAGGATCCGTTCTCCTGATCGTGAACCGTTACATAAACCGCGCTGATCCGCTCTGATCGTCCTCCGATATAAGGATACGCCAAGGGATCTCCGCTGTTATCTCGATGAATTTGAAGGTCCGCGCTTTCATGAAATTGTTCCATGCTGACCAGCGCAATATATCGCCCTCCATTGTCACGAGCCTCCTCTTGCAAGAACTCGAATTTACGGTTCATATCCGCAATGGATTCCTCTCCCGTTCCCTTTGCGCCGCTCACAGGCGTACCAAGACCTTCATCGCTCAATCGATATATCCAGATATCCGTATTAAAATTGGCGGCGTACTCATCCGCCACGTCGTCCAAACGGATCGGATGATTCAATTCCGCCGTAAGCGCGGTATCGGAATGCTCAAGCTCCTTGAATTTTGTCACCTGATAAAAATAGTTCATCAGCTGTACCTGAAGGAACCAGATCACCCCCACCGTAACTCCGATAAAAAGAATCAAAATGGCATACATTTTCCACTGAATTCCGATTTGATTCTTTTTTGTTCGATCTGAACGACTCATAGCATTCTCCTCTCGTTATCCTTCAAATCGATATCCAACCCCACGTAAGGTAACGATCAATCCCGCGTACCGTCCAAGGCTCTTACGAAGCAGCTTGACGTGGGTATCCAACGTACGCACGTCTCCGTAAAAGTCATATCCCCACACGTCGCTGATGAGCTTCTCACGGGAAAGCGCCATGTTTCGGTTTTCCAGCATATAGAAAAACAGGTCGTATTCCTTCGGGGACATCTCCACTCGTTCTCCGTCAATAAACACAAGTCTTGCAGTGATATCCGCCTGCAATCCGCCATTATCCAAGGAGATCACCACGTTTTCCCGTTTCTGTTCCTCGGGGGAGCGGCGAATCCGCTTCATCACCGCCTCTACGCGAAGCATCAGCTCCTTGGGTGAAAAGGGTTTGACCACGTAATCGTCGATTCCCAGCTCAAAACCGTTGATGCGATCGTATTCCTCTCCACGGGCAGATAACATAATAATCGGGATCTGAGACAGCTTTCGGATCTGTCTGCAAGCGGAAAAACCATCCAGCTCGGGCATCATAATATCCATAATGATAATATCAAAGCTTTGGGTGCGGCAAAGATGTACCGCCTCCATACCGTCGGTAGCCTCGGTAACGGTATATCCCTCAAATTCCGCGTATTTTTTGATAATGGAACGGATCCGCGCCTCGTCATCCACCACTAAAATATGATACATGCTTTCAATCTCCTTTTAGTTATTGGGGGCTTCGGTAAATTGAGGAACAAAGCTTACGGTATATTCCGCAAAATCCGAGCTCTGCGATCTTGACAGACGGCTGACAACGAGCGTCAGAGTATCTCCCTTCTTCAATTGATCCATTGCCTGATAATAATCGCTGATAGAATCGACCTCGTGTCCGTTGACAGAAACAATCCGATCATAGTCCTTCAGGTCCTGACGTTGAGATTGAAAGATATAAACGCCCTTTGGCATACTCCTGTTTCCTCCCAAAGGAAAAGAAACCGTCAGGTCATCCCGATATTCTGCCGCAAAAGGCAGAACCAGCTGATCCGTCACATATCCGTATTGGATCAGATCGGAAGCAACACTCCATGCAACGTCAATAGGAATCGCAAATCCCAGTCCCTCAATACCCGTAGCGGCTTGCTTGGCATTGACAATGCCGATCAGGCGCCCTGCCATATCAAACAGGCCTCCACCCGAATTTCCGGGGTTGATCTGCGCGTTGGTCTGCAACAGCGTCATGCGATTTCCGTCAATGATCACCTGACGGTCTTTGGCGCTGATAATACCATTGGTGACCGTTCCGCCCAGCTCTCCCAAAGGATTTCCAATGGCGACCACTCCCTGCCCGACCTTCAGGCTTTCACTGCTTCCCATCACAGCGTGGGGCAAATCCGTCCCATCAATTTTCAGTACGGCAATATCGTGCCGTACGTCGCCTGCCAGATACGTTGCCACATATTCGGTTCCGTTGGACAGTCGCACAGTAATGGTTGTTTGATTGGGATTGTCTCCGATCACGTGTTGATTGGTAATAATATACCCTCGTCCCTCTGTATCGATCAGTACACCGCTTCCCGCACCACCGGTAACATACTGTCCATATCCGAACATTCCCGTCTGCACCTGCGTGGTAACGATCTCAACCACACTGTCGGACACACGCTCTACCACCTGCTCAATGCTGAGGGCATTTGCCTCGGAATCATCGATGTCCACACTCACCCGAATGGGCGAATTGTTCTTGCTCGCTGTCACGGAATTGCCGTCTCCGTTTGGCGCAGTGCCGTTCTCCTTGAAACGTGCCTCGTTCATTCCCAATCGCAATCCAACAAAGACGCCGCCAAGCATGGCTAAGGCAACGATCAAAGCGGAAAGACCGATCATCCAACCGCGCGCCCTTCCTCCGCCTTTCTTTTTGTTCGGATCCGCCCTCATATCGTCCACTACGGTAAAATCGGGAACGTAGTAGGGGGGCTTATAGCTACAAGAATAATTTTCAAAGGTGTCCTGCTCTGTTACAGCATCTTTTCGATCTCTTGAACATCCTTCACCAACGGGCGGTATCTCCTCTTCACCACCTTGATCTTCTGACGGATCTGCTTCGGCTTTTTGGCAAGAATCACCTTTTTTTTCTTCATTGCCTTCGCGGAGCTCGTCAACGCCTTCCGCGTTTTCCGATACGCCTTCTTGGATGTTTTGATCATTCGTATAATCATTGCTGTCATTCTCCTCTTTCATGGATTTCACATCGTTTTCTATAGTATTGTCAAAATTATGATCCTGATACTCCTTCATGCCAACCTCCCCTTCGATTTCATTATTGGTTGTCCACCTACATTATACCATTATACTTGCGTTTTGTGACAGTTTTTTGAAAAATTCTGTAATCCTGATTGAATTTCCTCAAAAAACATGGTCTAACAACCATTACTGTCCTTGTTTTTACTCAGTAAATGTGTTATAATGGTTGTAGAAAGTCTATTTTTTATCCAAGGAAAGAAAGGGGCACTCTCCATGATCACATTTCTTTTTGGATCCTACGGAAGCGGAAAAAGCACCGAGATTCTGAAATCGATTGCCCGAGATGTTGAAGCGGGCATTCATACCTTTCTGTTGGTTCCGGAGCAGGAAACAATTCAAGCGGAATACGCCACGCTCTCCGCACTTCCCCCATCTGCGCAGTTAAAGCTGGAGGTGTTGAATTTTTCCCGTTTATATAACCGTGTGTGCCGTGAATTCGGTGGTCTGAGCTATCGCTATATCACCAAGCCCATTCGCCATCTTTTGATGTGGCAGAACCTGAGGGAATTAGCGCCTCTTCTTGAGACATACGGACCCTTGTGCGAAAAGGATCCCGCACTGGGAGAGATCATGCTTTCCGCATTGAATGAATGCAGAGCAAGTGGGGTCTCTCCCGAACAGCTGGAACAGAGTGCCAAGAAGCTTGCGCCCGAGGATCCCCTCGGCAAACGGTTACGTGATCTTGCGCTGATCTTCTCGTCCTTTGACCGCCTTGTTTCTCAAAACTACAGTGATTCCTCGGGGGATCTGGCAAGACTTTACGAGTTATTGATAAAAGAAGATTTTTTTCAGGGCACCCACGTTTATCTGGATTCCTTTACCTCCTTTACCCCCATGGAGCATCACGTGATCGATCGGATCTTCGCGCAGGCAGATCAGGTTACCGTCACCGTTCCCATGGCGCGCCCCGACAGCCGTGACATCGGTACGGCGGGAATCCGTGAATCTCTTGAAAAAATGCTCGTCTCTGCCAATCGCCACGGAGGATATGAAACAAAGATCCTTCACGGAAATAAGCGAGCCGCATCCGCCTCTCTCTCCTATCTGTCGGACGCTCTTTGGCGCATGGACGTAACGAGTGAGACCGAAAAGGCATACAACGACGGAAGCATTCGCATGGAACTTTGCGATTCGCCTTATGCCGAGGCGGAAGCAACCGCCCTACACATTCTGGAGCTGTTGCGAAACGGAACCCGTTGTCGGGATATTCTTGTATTGATGCGGAATCCCGATCAGTACAGAGGAATTCTGGAGCCAGCCTTTGACAAAAACGGGATCCCCTTCTTCTTCTCCGAGAAAACAGACGTCAGCTCTCTGCCTCCCGTAAAGCTCCTGCTTTCTGCTCTGCGGATCAAACAGTACGGTTGGCAAAAGAACGACGTGATCTCC
>JAZNVA010000193.1:0-3109 GCA_045592565.1 Eubacteriales bacterium
GCGATAAGCCCTTCCGTAAATCGGCGACCACCGTCGGTAACGTGCTGGGACGGTATCACCCCCACGGTGACTCCGCCGTGTACGATACCATGGTTCGTATGGCGCAGGATTTCTCTCTCCGCTATCCTCTGGTAGAGGGACACGGAAACTTCGGCTCCGTGGACGGAGACGGCGCCGCCGCATACCGTTACACCGAGGCGAGAATGTCCAAGATCGCCGACGAGCTGCTGTCGGATATCGAGAAGGACGTGGTGGATTTCCAGCCGAACTTTGATAACCGTCTCAAGGAGCCCAAGGTCCTTCCCTCCCGTTTCCCCAATCTGCTGGTAAACGGCTCTGTGGGTATTGCCGTGGGTATGGCGACCAATATTCCTCCTCACAACTTAGGCGAGGTCATTGACGCCACGATCTACCGTATGGATAACCCCGAGTCTACCGTTACCGAGCTGATGGAATACATCAAGGGCCCCGATTTTCCCACCCGCGCCACCATCTACGGCGTCAATGGGATCATTCAGGCATATACCACCGGTAAAGGACACGTCAAGGTTCGCGCCAAGGCGGAGATCGAGGAGGATAAACACCGCATCATCATCACCGAGATCCCCTATCAGGTCAACAAGAGCCTGCTGTGCGAGAATATTGCCGCGCTGGCAAGAGAAAAGCGTGTAGAAGGAATTACCGATATGCGGGACGAGTCGGGCAGAGACGGTATGAGGATCGTCATCGACTACCGCAGAGACGCCAACGGACAGGTCATTCTCAATCAGCTTTATAAATATTCTCAGCTGGAGGATACCTGCGCGATCAATATGCTGGCGCTGGTAAACAACGAGCCCAAGATCCTCTCCTTGCCCCAGATTCTGGACGTATATATCGACCACCAGAAATCGGTCATCTATCGCCGCACCCAGTTCGAGCTGGAAAAGGCAAAGGCGAGAGCCCATATTTTTGAGGGCTATCATATTGCTATTGACAACATTGACCGTATCGTGGAGATCATGAAGACCTCCCGCTCGATCCCCGAGGCAAAGGAGAGACTCATGTCCGAGTTCTTCACCGTATCCTACAAGGACGGCTATGAGGACGAGCTGGGCAGCGTTCGTCAGCTTTCCGACGCGCAGGCTCAGGCGATCGTGGAAATGACGCTGGGCAAGCTGACGGGTATGGAGAGAAACAAGATCGAGGACGAGCTGGCTCGTCTCCACGCCCTGATCATCGAGCTGGAGGGAATTCTGGCGGATGAGGGAAAGATCCTTCAGATCATCAAGGATGAAATGAACGAGATCAAGCGCAAATACGCCGATGAGCGCCGCACCGAGATCGTTGCCGCCGTGGACGACATTGAGCTGGAGGATCTCATTGAGAAGCACAACTGTGTCATTACCATGACGCACGCGGGATACATCAAGCGTCTGCCCGCTGATACCTATTCGGCTCAGCGCAGAGGCGGTAAGGGCATTATCGGTATGTCTACCAAGGAGGACGACTTCATTGAGCAGGTCATGGCGGTTCACAGCCATTCCTTCCTGATGATGTTTACCAACAAGGGTAAGGTCCATACCCGCAAGGCATATCAGATCCCCGAGGCGTCCAGAACCGCCAAGGGCACCAACATCGTCAACGTGCTGGAGCTGCTTCCCGAGGAAAAGATCACGGCGATGATCAGCGTGGATGGCTTCAACGAGGGCGAATACCTGACCATGGTCACGAGAAACGGCGTCATCAAGCGTACGCTGCTTACCGAGTACGAGTACCAGAGAAAGGGCGGAAAGATCGCGCTGAATCTGGATGAGGACGACGAGCTGGTGTTCGTGATGCATACCCACGGCGAGTGCGATATCGTGCTGGCAACGAGAAACGGCTGCGCTGTTCGCTATACCGAGGCAAACGTCCGCTGCATGGGAAGAACCGCGCGCGGCGTTCGCGGAATCAGCCTGCGCGAGGGTGATTACGTGACGGGTGTTGCCATAGTAGAGGAAGGCAAGGATCTGATCACCGTTACCGAGCGTGGCTACGGAAAGCGCACCGACTTCGACGATTTCCGTGTGATGAAGAACCGCGGCGGTATGGGCGTGACCTGCCACAACCTGACCGATAAGACGGGCAAGCTGTGCGGCATTCGCGCGGTTTGCGACGAGGACGACCTGATGATGATCACCGACAGCGGCACCATCATCCGTACCCCTGCCGTGGATATTCCCTCTTATTCCAGAACCGCGGGCGGCGTCATTCTGATGCGCCTTGGCGAGGGACAGACGCTGGTGAACTTCACCGCCGTTCCTCACGAGGAGCCCGAGGAGGAGCCTGAGATCACGGAGGAGACCGTGGAGGTAACCGCGGAGCAGACCGTCTCGGAAGAATAATACCAAACACATGAGGGGCTTGTGACAATCGGCAAGCCCCTTTTTCGGAAAAGAATTTCAAGAAAGGAATTCCCATGAAAAAAATTCAACGTATCATCAGCATCGCTCTTTGTCTGTGCGCGCTGACGACGGCGCTCGTGTCCTGCTCCAAGCCGCCCGAGTATGAGGAGATCGAGGAGCGCTTCCAAGCGCTTGTGGCGGCGTCCGCCGAGATCAACCATCTCTTTTTCGGCGAGGGACTGGAGACCTATCCCCGCGTAGAGGATCCCAGAAGCTCCACCAAGACCTATATCGAAAAGGAGACGGGCAAGAGCTATCACTATTATTCCTTTCAGGACGATGCGGTAGGAGAGATCCTCGCCTTCCGTCCTTACGTGGAAAAAAACGTATATGAGGATAGCAAAACGGGAAATAAGTATTTCTATTATCACGTGACAGACGATACCTATGGGAAGATCATTGTGATCGATTCTCTGGATACCAAGGAACACAACGTAAGTCTGCAGATCCTCTCCGAGCCCAAGACAGGCGAGGAGCCTTACTACAAAAATGAGAAAAAGGGAGAGTACGGCTATCTGCTGGAGGAGTATTCCTTCGAGGCGGAGCCCGCCTTCCGTTATCTTGTGAAGGAGGGCTCGCCCCGTGACGGGGAGGCGCCCGTCTATGCCGACAGCGGAAAGGGTGCGTACTATTATTCCCTGTCCGACTACAAGGAACCCAAATACGAGTCCTTTTATGATGAT
>JAZNVA010000194.1:0-1834 GCA_045592565.1 Eubacteriales bacterium
CAGAAGAATTCCGCGTTTTCAATTCCGTTTTGCTTGGCGTTCTCACGGGCGCAATCCACCGATGCGGGAACGATCTCCACGCCGCACAGCTTTCTCGCTCCCTTTGCCATGGAAAGTCCGATGGTGCCCGTTCCGCAGTACAGATCCATCAGGATCTCGTCTCCCGTAAGGTCTGCCGCTTTCGCCGCCAGACCGTAGAGAAGCTCCGCTCCGTCGCGGTTGACCTGATAAAAGGCGTCGGGCGCCAGACGGAAGCGAAGACCGCAGAGCTCGTCCTCAATATAGGGGGCGCCGTAAAGCAGCCGAAATTCCTTGCCCAGCACCACGTTGGTGTTTTCCGTATTGGTGTTCAGCATAACGCTCGTCAGGTCGGGAAACCTCTCGGTCAGCGAGCGGACAAAGTCCTTCTCACGGGGGAGGGAGGTACCGTTGACCACAAGACAGACCATGATCTGTCCCGTTTTCTCCCCGATGCGCAAATAAAGATGGCGCAAAAGCCCCCGTCCGCTTTCCTCGTCATACACGCTCCAGCTCGCTTGCTCCGCAAAGTCGCAGACGAAACGAACGATCGGGGAGAATGCCCCGTTCTGGATCATACAGCCGTCGGCGGGGATCACCGCGTGGGAACGCGTGGCAAAAAAGCCCGCGCGAACACCGTCGCGGGTTTTGGTAAAGGGGTATTGCGCCTTGTTCCGATAGCCAAAGCATCGGTTTGTGGAGAGGGTGGGAAGCACGGTTACGTCGGGCAGACCCGCCTTGCGGAAAGCGCCCTCCACGTAGGATCGCTTGATCGTCTTCTCATGCTCATACGTTACCGCGCGGTAGACACAGCCGCCGCAGGCGAGAGGGGCAGAGCAGAGATCCTTGTCCGTGCGGTGGGGAGAGGGGGAGAGAATTTCCTCCAGCCGCCCCACACAAAAGCTCTTGTTGACCTTGATGAGCTTGGCGCGGATCACGTCTTCGCTCACCGCTCCCTTGATAAAGACCACCCGACCGTCCTCGGCGCGGGCAACCCCGCAACCAAGATTGTTCAGGTCGGTGACAGTCAGAGTCAGGATATCTCCCTTGTTCATGATACGTAATATTCCTTGCCCGTTTCCAGACACAGACAGCCTAAGGTCTCGCCGAAGGCGGCGCCGCAGTCCATGAGGATCACACCCTCGCCGTAGAAGATCTTGCCCTTGTCGGCGCCCTCCACCGTATAGGAGGGGGTGTGACCGACCACCAGCGTCACGTCGTCAAAATAGACGCGTTCCAAATCTGCGGGCTCATAGATCAGATCCTCGGGCATATAGTCGTCCATGGGGGTATCGGGATCAAAATCGGCGATTCCCGCGTGGACGAGCAGATATTTTCTACCCTTGACCGTAACCTCCTCGTAAAGGGAGAGATCCTCCAGATATTCCAGAACGCCCTCCTTCATGTCCTCATCCAGCGCCTTGAAGCCCTCCATGGTCTTCTGACCGCCGTCGGTGATCCACTCGGTCATCTCTCCGAGGATTTCGGGGTCGGGCGCGCCGCCCTTGAGCATATCGTCCAGCGCGCGGAGCAGACGGAGCGCGCGGAGATCGTGGTCACCCACCAGAGGGATCACGTTGTAGCGCATGCTCAGATCGCAGAGAAGCTCGATGGATTCGTCGCCGTAGTCCACGATGTCACCGAGGACGTACATGATGTCGTTATCGTTAAAACGAATCTCCTTCAACAGCTTTTTGAATTGCTCAAAGCAGCCGTGAAGATCGGATACGATATAGGTCATAGCTTTGGTTCCTTTCGTTGGTTATTCAAACAGTTTTCACGGTATTTCCGTTAAAAATAGTAAATTCGATCGAGG
>JAZNVA010000195.1:0-2582 GCA_045592565.1 Eubacteriales bacterium
TAACAGCTCCTACGTCGCCTCTGACCATTACGGATACCAATCCGGAACCGATCTTCTCGGTGCCGATCAGCTCTACGTTCGCTGCCTTGACCATCGCGTCTGCTGCCTCGATTGCCGCAACCAGACCACGGGTCTCAACCATGCCCAATGCTTCCAATGCCATTGTCATTTCCTCCGTTTTATTTTAAAAATTTTTGGTTCGCTTTTTATCTTACTTCAAAGAAGGAAGAATCTTTTCCACGTCTGCATGAGGACGGGGAATCACGTGTACAGCCACGATCTCGCCCAGTCTCGATGCGGCGGTGCTGCCTGCCTCGGTAGCAGCCTTAACAGCTCCTACGTCGCCTCTGACCATTACGGATACCAATCCGGAACCGATCTTCTCGGTGCCGATCAGCTCTACGTTTGCCGCCTTGACCATTGCGTCCGCTGCCTCAATTGCCGCAACCAAGCCGCGGATCTCTACCATTCCAAGTGCTTCCAGTGCCATCTTCAATTACTCTCCTTTAGTTGTGTTTTTATTGGTTGTTTTATTTGCTTGACTTGTTCCCTTTGCCGTCGTACTCCTTGTCCGTGTCTTGGGAGCGGCGGGGGCAGTCGCTTGCGCGGGAGCCTCCTCCTTTTTCTCCAATCGCTTGGCGGAAAGCTGAACCAGACGAACGGTCTCCTCGTGGGGATTGGGGATCACGGCAGTGGCAACAGGCTTTTTGATGCACTGCGCCGCCGCGTTCTCCACAGCCGCCTGCACGGCGGACACGGTTCCCGTTACGATGAGAGTGACCAACCGTCCTCCCAGCTTTCTTTCCCAGCTTACCAAAGAGACGTCGGCGCTTTTGCACATGATATCCAGCGCGTCGATGGCGGCAGTTACGCCGCTCACCTCAACAAAGCCTAATGAATTCATAGCGCCTCCGTTGTTTTTCTGTCTGTCGGTTTCTTACTTCAGAGAAGGAAGGATCTTCTCCACGTCTGCATGGGGACGGGGAATCACGTGTACAGCCACGATCTCACCAAGAGCAGATGCTGCCGCGCTGCCTGCCTCGGTAGCCGCCTTAACGGCTCCTACGTCGCCTCTGACCATTACGGATACCAATCCGGAACCGATCTTCTCGGTGCCGATCAGCTCTACGTTTGCTGCCTTTACCATTGCGTCCGCTGCCTCGATCGCTGCAACCAGACCGCGAGTCTCTACCATTCCAAGTGCCAAAAGTGCCATTGTTATACCTCCAAAATTTTTAAAAATAAGATTTGTTTACTGCAATACGGGGAGGATCTTCTCCACGTCAGCGTGAGGACGGGGGATCACGTGTACTGCCACGATCTCACCCAGTCTCGAAGCCGCTACACTTCCCGACTCAACAGCCGCCTTTACAGCTCCCACGTCGCCTCTAACCATCACGGATACCAATCCGGAACCGATCTTCTCGGTGCCGATCAGGGTGACCTCAGCCGCCTTGACCATCGCGTCTGCCGCCTCAATCGCCGCAACCAGACCGCGAGTCTCTACCATTCCAAGTGCTTCCATTGCCATGTTTTTTTCCTTTCTTACAATCGTATGTAAAATCAATTTTTATCAAACGCGTTGAGCCGCAGCATTTTTTCAGTGGAGGGCTCGGTGTTGGCGATGATGTGCTTGGTGATGACACCCGACACACCCTTTGCCGCCTGCTCTGCCGCCTCCACAGCCGCCGTGACGCTGTCCACCGTACCGCGGAACTTGATCGCAACGATCAGCGGTACGGGAAGGGCGTCTGCGTTGCCCGGCTTGTTTTTGTCCAGAGTCTCTACGGTGACGTCCGCCGCCTTACAGCCCGCGTCCACAGCAACAAATGCCGCCGCCAATCCGTAGACCTCAATAATACCGGTTGCTTTTCCCATTGCGATACCCTATCCTTTATCCGATCACTTGTTGACGATGGCGATCTTCAGACCTTCCATCTTCAGGTTGGTCACCAGCGCCTCGTTGATCTCTTCCAGAGGATATTTGTGGGTGATCAGCTTTTCCAGAGGGAGTCCGATCGCCTTTGCCCGCTTCAGGAAATCGAAGGTGGTTACGTAGTCACGCAGGGTGTATACCCAAGAGCCCACGGTGGTGATCTCCTTGGAGCAGATGTCGAAGTGGGGGTTGATGGTCGCGCCCCCGCCGTTGATGAAGAAGCCCAGCTCGCAAAGACCGCCGCCGTTGCGAATGAACTTGTAGATGTTGGCGTGTGCTACGGGAGAGCCCGTACACTGGAAGGCGAAGTCGGCGAGATAGCCGCCGAAAGCGTCCTTCACCGCGCCTGCCAACGCGTCGATACCCTTGTGATCCTTGAAGTTGACCGTTTCGGTCGCTCCCATGAGCTTTGCGAACTCCAATCTCTTTGCCTCACCGTCAACGGCAACGATGTTCTCGGTGCCCATCGCGCGAAGCACGGCGATACAGATCAGACCGATGGGTCCGCATCCCTGTACCACAACGCGGGAGTTGAAGCGGAGAATACCCGTGGTTTTCGCTCTCTCTACCGCATGGATCAGAACGGCGCAGGGCTCAATAAGGATTCTGCTGTCCAGATCCAGATCACTGACGTTGAAAATGGTGG
>JAZNVA010000196.1:0-7547 GCA_045592565.1 Eubacteriales bacterium
GAGGAGACCAATACAGGATTCGAATATGCCTTGGCAGGCTTGATGATCGCCGAGGGAATGACCGAGGAGGGCGAGCGGATGGTCCGCGCCATCCGTGACCGCTACGACGGGGAAAAGAGAAATCCTTGGAACGAGATCGAGTGCGGAAACAATTATGCCAGATCCATGGCGTCCTTTGCTCTGATGCCCATCTACAGCGGCTTTACCTTCGATATGCCTCGGGGGCACATTGGATTTGCTCCCATCAGGGAAGAGGGAAGCTATCTGTTCAGCGTGGCGGAAAGCTGGGGAACGGTGACATTTGACACGCAGACATTCTGTTTGTCCATGCTTGGCAATCCCTTGACGCTTGAGACGATTTCTGTTCCCAACCAAGAAACCGTGTCCCGCGTTGTTGTGGACGGAAAGAAGATCCAATTCCGTATCGCGGACGGAAAGATTGAACTTGGGAAAATTACAATTCATAAGGAGCTTTTGATTGCCTGACCGCAACGGGCGGTAAAGAGTACCGATAAAAAGGAACGGCGGACATTTTGTTCGCCGTTCCTTTTTTATTTGATTAACAAAATTATGGGGTACATAGGTTCGATACGGAGAGAAAGCTCATAGATGTTATCTCCTATAGGAGTAAATCCCAAGGGCTGCTCGGCTCCGTCGGGCGTGAGCATAGAAATCTCCGATGGCTTCTTTTCCGGATATAGCCGAGGTACCTCTACTGCGATGGCGGGGAGGTTCGTGGAACGCTTATTTTTTCTTTTTGTCGATGAGCCTGTGGAAGATCTTAACGATCTCTACGATGGGAATGATCAGAACGGCAAGCCCCATGGCGATGGCGTATTCCATCAGGTTCAGGTGCGCAAGCTCAAAAGCGTTGGCAAGGAAGGGAACCTCAATTACCACGGTGGTAAGAATAAGGGAGAGCGCGCCTGCACCCCAGAGCCACTTATTCTGTGCCTTGATGGTAAAGATAGAGCCGTGAAGAGAGCGCATATTGAAGGCGTGGAAAATTTCACACATGGAGAGCGTGAGGAACGCCATGCTGGAGCCCAGCATTTCCGCGGAATAGAGTTCTGCGGCGATGGCGTCCGCATGGTACTGTACCGCCAGCCAATGGCGACCGATATAGTAGGAAGCAACGGTGATGGCGGTTACGATCACACCCTGATAGAACACGGCAAAGCCTAAGCCACCCGCAAAAATACCCTCCTTGGAATCTCTGGGCTTTCGCTTCATCACATCCGCCTCGGGCTTTTCCATGCCTAACGCCAGTGCAGGGAAGCAGTCGGTGATCAGGTTGATCCAAAGCAGGTGAACGGGCTGGAAGATGGTAAAGCCCAGAAGGGTTGCCGTAAAGATCGCAAGAACCTCGGAGAGGTTGGATGCGAGCAGGAACTGGATTGCCTTGCGAATATTATCGTAAATGCGGCGTCCCTCGCCCGTGGCGGAGACGATGGTGGCAAAGTTGTCATCGGCAAGGATCATATCCGCTACGTTCTTGGTCACGTCGGTACCCGTAATGCCCATGCCAACACCGATATCGGCGTTCTTGATGGAGGGGGCATCGTTGACACCGTCGCCGGTCATGGCTGTTACCTTGCCCTTTTTGCGCCATGCATTGACGATTCTGGTCTTATGCTCAGGCTGAACGCGCGCATAGACCGAGTATTTCTCAACGGCTGTCTCAAACTCCTCGTCGGAGATCTCGTTCAGCTCGGCGCCCGTGATCGCCTGATCGGGGCTGTCGATGATACCCAACTGAGTGGCAATGGCAACAGCGGTGTCCTTGTGGTCACCCGTGATCATAATGGGACGGATCCCCGCGGAGCGGCACTGGTCAATGGCAGGCTTTACCTCGGGGCGAACAGGATCGATCATACCCACAAGTCCCACAAAGCACAGATCCCGTTCTACTGTTTCGGAATCGTATACGGCAGGCTCGGCGGAAAGCTCCTTCTTAGCGGCGGCAAGCACGCGGAGCGCCTTGTCTGCCATTGCTTTGTTTGCCGCAAGAATTTCCGCGCGAAGCGCGTCGGTCATCTCTACGGCCGAACCGCCCAAAAGGGCATGGGTACATCTCTTGAGAAGCTCGTCGGGAGCGCCCTTGGTGAATTGAACGAGAGCGCCGTCCGCAGTCTTGTGGACCGTGGACATCATCTTTCTGCCCGAATCAAAGGGAACCTCGCCGATACGGACGTAGGTCACCTTGGTCTCGTTCTTGGAAAGCTTCAATACCTCGGCGTAGTTCACCAGCGCGCACTCGGTGGGCTCACCCACAGCGGTACCTACCTCGGTGTCAAACTCGGCGTCGGAGCAGAGAGACATGGCGAGAGCCAAGGTCCCCTCGTCCTCACCGAAGTGATCTACTACGGTCATTTTGTTCTGTGTCAGCGTGCCCGTTTTATCCGAGCAGATGATCTGCGTACAGCCCAAGGTCTCCACCGCGGTGAGCTTACGGATAATGGCGTTTCGCTTGGACATATTGGTCACACCGATGGAAAGCACGATGGTCACCACAGTGGCAAGTCCCTCGGGAATTGCCGCTACCGCCAGAGAAATGGCAATCATGAAGGAATTGAGGATCGGCTCGAAGCCAATTCCGTCACGGATCAGTTGAACGGCAAAGATCACGGCGCAGATGCCGATGACCAGATAAGTCAGGATCTTGGAAAGTCCCGCCAGCTTGATCTGCAAGGGCGTTTTTCCTTCCTCTGCCTGCGCCAGCGCGTCGGCGATCTTACCCATTTCGGTGTCCATGCCGGTGGCAACAACTACGGCTTTTCCTCTGCCGTACACAACGGTAGAGCCCATAAATACCATGTTCTTGCGGTCACCGAGCGCCACGTCTCCGTTTGCATCGGGTGTTAACGCCTCTGTCTTCTTATCCACGGGAACCGATTCTCCCGTCAGTGCCGCCTCCTCGATCTTCAGAGAAGCGCACTCCAGAATCCGAGCGTCTGCCGGAACCGCGTCACCTGCCTCCAGAACGATGACGTCGCCTACTACCAGATCCTCACTGGCGACAAAAATCAGTTTTCCGTCGCGGAGCACCTTGCTTTGCGCCTTGGACATTTCCTGCAGGGCTTCGATGGCTTTTTCCGCCTTGCTTTCCTGAAAAACACCGAGCACGGCGTTGATGATGACCACCGCGAGAATGATCACCACGTCGGCGGGGAATTGAAAGCCCGTGTGCAGCCCCTCGTAGATCTCCACACCGGCGGAGATTGCGGCTGCCACCAGCAGGATAATGGTCATGGGCTCAGCCAGCTGCTTCAGAAAGCGATGGAACAGAGATTCCTTTTTGCCCTCGACCAGCTTGTTTTTGCCGTTCTTTCCCAGTCTGTCTGCGGCGTCTGAGACGCTAAGACCGTTTGCCGTGGAGTTGACCTGATCCAGAACAGCGGAGGTTTCCTTGAGATAAAGCTTCATTTTTTTCTCCTTTTTTATGGATTGAAAATAGAAATAAAAAAGAATTTTGCAGTCTGATCACTGCAAAAGTCTTGCTTCCCAAAATCGGTACCGACGACCGAGCATAAATGCTGAGTTGGCGATCGTCGGAGACGCATATGCGTCAGCTACTCCCTTTTACCGTTTTATTTTACACTATATTTTATCCTTTGTCAAGAGGATATTATTCTTTTTTACGTACTTTTTTGCATGAATCGGAGAAAAACACCCTGTTAGGATAAAATATGATACGGTAAAAATGAAATCATGGCAGAAATTGTTCTAAAATTTAAATAAATCTGACTTTTTTCTGTAAAATAATGTGTTATTTCTATTGCATTTTTGAGGCAGATGTGATATACTCTAAACCGAAAACAACGAAAGATATGGAATGGAGAAAATCATGCTTTATTACGGTCTCATTATTATATCCGTGGTCATGTTCGGCGCGAATTTTGCCCTGCAGGACGTCTATCGTAAAATGAGAGGAAGCGGACTTCGTATCAGTCTGGAGTCCTCCTTCATTGGCTCCCTCGCGGGACTTGCGGTCTTATTGATTGTCAACGGATTTCAAAACGGAATTGCCTTTGAGTTCACGCCCTTTACGCTGATCATGGCATTGCTTGCGGCGCTGAACGGCTTTGCCTTTACCTTTTGCAGCTTCCGTGCGCTGGATGTGATCAATCTGTCGCTCTTTTCCCTCTTTTCTATGCTGGGTGGCATGGTGTTGCCCTTCCTCCAAGGAATTATTTTCTACGGAGAAGCGATCACCGTGGGCAAGATCGTCTGTGTGCTCTTTATTTGCGCGGCGCTTCTGCTTACCGTTGACCGCTCGGGCGAGAAAAAGAAGGGAACCATCTATTATATCGGCATTTTTGTGCTGAACGGAATGTCCGGTGTGTTGACCAAGCTGTATAACGAATTGCCCTTTGCCAAGTCCAGCTCGGCGGGATATTCTATTTGGATCGCCATCTGTACCATGGCTATTGCGGGAATCATCTGGCTTGTGATGTTCAGCCGCAAGAAATATGACCGTCCCTTTACCTTCGGTGCGGGTGCTCTTTGTGCCGTTCACGGAGGCTTGGGAAAGGTCGCTAACTTCCTTCTTGTGATCGCGCTGTTGCACGTGGACGCCTCTGCCCAGTATCCTCTGGTGACGGGTGGTGTTATGATTGTTTCTACCCTGATCTGCTTCTTCGGTGATCGTAAGCCCAGCAAAAAGGAGCTGATCTCGGTGGCGCTTGCCTTTGCGGGAATGCTTGCTCTGTTCCTGATCAAGGTCTGACTTTTCATATAATCAAGAACACAAAGATCTCCCTTTTTGAGGGGGATTTTTTGTGATCGCTTGACAAAGCTTGGATTTTTCTGTATAATAAAAGGGAAATATACAGATGGGAGATAGACCTATGAAAGAATTGCATTTGCTTGGAAAATTGGTAAAGCTTGAGGATTGCCCTGTTTTGCTGAAAAGCACTCCCGATGAGAATTGGCAGAAGGATTGGCAGGTCATGGCAGGCGAGTGGTCTGTGGAGGACGGCTGGCTGATCGGTGCCGAGAGGGGAAACAAGGGCGGTATTTTGTTTAGCCGCGAGAGCTTTGATTGCGACGTGATCTTCTCCTTTACCGCCAAGACCGTGTTGCCCGCCACGAGAGACGTCAACGGCGTATTCTGCGCCCATTGGGATCAAGAGATCGACTATCTGGGGAACGCCTACGTCTTTGGCTTTAACGGCTGGTACGAGCATAAGAGCGGCATTGAACGCAGTCCCGAGATCGGACTGCGCTCCCTGACGGGTGCCTATACCTATACCCCCGGTCAGGAGATCCGTGTGACCACGGGCATCATCGAGGGGCACAGCTTCCTGTACGCTGACGATATTTTTGTCAGTGAGCTGATCGATCCTCACTATATCAGAGGAGGACACGTGGGCTTCTCACCCTATTGTACCAAGCTCGCCATCAAGGATATCGAGGTGCGCCGAGCTGTATGGACACCCTTTGAGCAGAGCTACGAGCCTGAATTTTAAGGGGATGCTCCCAAATTTTAAAGACCTGTATCTATGACAAGGTGGCCGTTCCTCCGCAATGGAAGGAACGGTCCTTTTTAAAAAAATTCCTGTTTTTATAGACAAGTATTATAAAATATGTTATACTGTAGATAACTTTGAAGGAACTGCTTGAACAACTTTGTGTAAAGGAGAAAAATTATGAAAAAAAGGAAGATTGTGGCTATGGCGCTGTCTGTAATGATGGCGGTGTCGGCAATTCCCGCCGTGGCGAGTGCGGCTGCCGTTACCCCGCGTGTGATTCAACCTTATTCAATTCCCGAGGTGGGAAATCAGTTCTATGTGGAGGGCGTGTCCGCTCCTGTGGAGACGGATCTGAAGTCGTCGAGCAATAATATGGTAACTACTGCTCCCGCAGGGAGCGCTAAGAATGCCAATTGGTACAACGCGGCGGGCGTGATCTTTGGCATCAAGCCCACCGATGAGGGCACATGGTTCCGTCCCGATTCTGCAAACAGCGGTAAGGATCCGTATCTGTTCTTTTCTGTTCTGGCGCTTACCGAGCAGAAGGTAACGGCGTATTCCTCCACTGCAAGCACCAATTACGCAACCTTCTGGACGTCGGACAATGCCTGTGGAAACAAGGGACGGGGAGACTCGAATAACCCCCGTGTTGTGGACGAGACGGGAATGATGTATTATTCCCAGGATAACGGTCTTACTTGGAAATCGATCGAGCCTAATTCCGTTGATGGAATTTACCATTTTAATCTTGCCGACGTGAGAAAGGGCGAGGTTTTGATCTATATCCCCATGGAGGAGTTCTTCTATTATGGCGGATATAACGGGGCTGCGGGGACCGATTTGCCCGGCGCCAACGGTGTGACGGGAACCAAAAAGGGAATCACCAATTTTGGACACGGTGTGGAGATTCTTAAAAACAACAACGCGACAGAGGGAATGAGCCTTCACTCGCTGATTCTTTCCTGTCACAAGGCAGCTTCGATCAGCAATGGAAACGTAGGCGCGGCGTCTGCCGTGACGGCGACCGACCTGCGCTTGGTTTATAACGTGACCGAGGAAACGAAAACCGTGAAGAACGGGGACGCGTATTCCATGGAGCTATATGCCAATGAGCCTGCGGGCGTTACCGATGCAGTCGTGAAAGCCAAGATTGGAGAGAGAGAGGAAACTCTTTCGGGCACAGCTACGGGAGAGGGACGGACGAAATACGTCCTGAGCGGACTGACCGCCGAGAACGTGGGAGAGCTTGTCACCTTTACCTGGTCCTCTCAGAGTCTTGGCGTGGAGCTGATAGCAAGAGACAAGGTGATGAAGGCAGATCCCCTGCAAACACTTCCTTCACAGTTGACTCTTTCCAATAGCAATTACAGCAGCAGCCCTCTGTGGGGCGCCAGCGCGGTATACGCAGGCGACTCGCTGATGTTTGCCGCTCGGGATGGCGGCAACTCTAAGCCGGAAACGGCAGGCTGGCCCGGACGTATTGCCAAAGACTATTCTATGACCTTTAAAAATTACTCTATTGGCGGAAGACAGATTGCCTGCTTTGCGGGTAAGACCGCAAGCGGAAGCCCTGCCAGCGCGCAGTCCATTATGGGACAGATCAATACCAAGATCAGCGCCCAGAGCGCCAAGGAGCGAGAAGCGGTAGAGTACGTTATTATCGACGGCGGTGTCAACGATATCAATCGCACAGGGGTTCAGATGGGAGCCATGACCGCTGATTTTGACGGATTTGACGTCAGAACCTATGCGGGCGCGCTGGAGCAGACCTTTGCTATCGCCAAGCGGGCATATCCCAATGCGAATATCGGCTTTATTATTCTGTACAAAATGCCTCTTTGCGGTTTGCCTTGCGCGGATATGACTACCATTCGGCAATATGTGGATTTGACCATTGATATTTGTGAAAAATGGGGCGTTCCTTATCTGAATATGTTTGACGATCAGGAAATTAACGATCTGATCGATACCGATAACGCAACGACCTCCTACATGGATAAGGGCGATATGCTTCACCTGAACAAGGACGGATATATTCTGACCATGCCCTACGTGGCAGCCTGGATGGCATCT
>JAZNVA010000197.1:0-2715 GCA_045592565.1 Eubacteriales bacterium
CCTCCGCGGGTATCTCCATATAGTCGGGCAACAGATACAGCCGCGCTCTCTCTGCCTCCGAATATCCTCCGTAAACCAGCGCACTCACACCCCGTTGCGCAAGATATCGCTGTGCAAAATAAAGCTCTCTGGGAGACAAAAAGGGACTATACGCCATCTCTCCCCGCTCCGCGCGGTCACTCAGATCCTCCAGACGGGCAAACAGCGCGCCAAACTCCTCCTGCTCCTTTTGCGTCATCTTACAAGGACAGCACCGTCGTCAGCAGCGACAGCAACAAAAAGGTTACCATAAACGACATATCCAAAGGAGACTGCTGAAACCAATTCATACGGATAAACAGCGCGCGTACGGGATAGATCACAGGCTCGGTGATCCCGTACAAAAAATTGGAAAAGCGGCTCTCCTCCATGGGAAACCAAGATAGGATCGCGCGAACCAGCATGGCAAGCTGGATCACCGACAGAAGGGTCACAACCACCGTCGACACGATATGCAAAGCGTAATTCAAACTAAGGCTCCTCCTTCAAAATCCGTGAAAACAAAGATACCTGCTGTATCCGCGAAAAGCGGATACAGCAGATACGTCTCAAAATGATCAATCAGTCTCCGCTTACCATAGCTTCGATGCTGCTGACGTCAACGTTCTTGGGGGCGATGACGATGGTGGTCTTGCTCACCTTGGTCATCAGACCGCCTGCTACGTGTACCGCGCCGTTCAGGTAGTCCAAAAGGCGGATCGCCTGATCCTTTGCGATGCTCTCGATGTTCAGCAGAACCGTGTTGCCGTTCATCAGCTGATTTGCGATCTCAACCGCGTCCTTGTACTCCTTGGGGTTGACGATCTTCAATGCGGGAGCCGTGGGAGCCGCAAATGCGGGAGCAGGCTCTGCGGGGGTCTGCATACCCATGTCAAATCCATCGTCACCGTCCGCTCCGTCATTCATGTCGAAGCCATCCTCGCCAAGGTACTTGTCCTCAATGAACTCTCCGTAGTTATCCGTGCTTTTCTTGAATAATGCCATAATTTCCTCCGATATTTTATATATTTTAATTTTTTCTTTCCTGTTATTTTGTTTCTTCCTTGATGAACAAGCTTCTGCCGATCCGAACGATATCGGACCCGCAGGCGATTGCCTGCCTGTAGCTTTCGCTCATTCCCATGGAAACGATCGGTCTATCTATATTATGCAATTTTTTTGTCCAAATGTCAAGGACTTGGGCGTAAGTTTGTTGAAAATATTTCAAATAATCATCCGGATCGGAGCATTTCGGTGCCATGGTCATAAAGCCACGCAGACGAAGATTGGGATATGCTCCAAGCGCGAGACAAAATTCCTCTACCTCGTCAGGAGCAAGACCGCTCTTGCTTTCCTCCTCACCGCTGTTGATCTCCGCCAACACGTCCATCACGATGCCGTGCTTTTTTGCCTGACGGTCGATCTCCGCCGCCAGCTTAAGAGAATCCAGTGAATGGATCATACACACCTTATCGATGATGTATTTTACCTTATTGGTCTGCAGAGTCCCGATAAAATGCCATCGGATTTTTTGGGGGTCTGCCATGCCCTCGTAGTGCGCAAGAAATTGCTGCACGCGGTTTTCCCCTACGTCGGTCACACCAAGGGAATTGCACAGATAGTCAATTTCCTCAGGCTCCGCGTACTTTACGGCGGCAAGAAGCATCACGCTTCCCGCATCCCGTCCCGCGTCCTTCTCGGCAAGACGGATCCCGTCCCGAACAGCACGCATATTTTGCTCTAAATATTCAAAAGCCATCAATCCAGCACCCTTCCGTCAAACAAATTTTTTCCGTTGAGAATAATGAGGTCGTTCACCTTCAGATAGGCGTATTCCTCCTCGTCCTCCACATTTGCCTTCACCAGATAGTAGTCGCTTCCCTCATGGACGATCTCCACGCATCGGAAATACACCACGCTTCCGCGAAGGATATACACGCCACGATATCCGTCCACTCGCTGAATCACGTTTTTGGGTACGTAGATTCCGCTGACGCTGTCCACCTCAATGCGGACACTCTGAGTACGGTCAAAGCTGAAATGCTCGGGCATACGGTCAGCCACAAAGACCAGAAGCACTCTGCTGTTTTCCTCGTCATCCAGTGCGTTGACCAGTGTCAGGGGGATCTCCGCTCGATTGTTTTCCTCAAAGCAGCCAAGATATGTGCTTCCCACCTCGAAGTAGGTCTTTTCCGACAGCTTTGCGGGAAGGACAAGCATCCATTCCGTGTTGGTACAAAGCTTTCCATACGCTCCCTCCACGTGTGTTGCCGTAGCCTTCCGCTCTCCCGACGTCAGCCGTGAGAAGGAGCCCACCGACAGATTTCGCGCCGCTTCCAGCGTAAAATAAGATTCAAAGCCGTCTGTCTCGCGGTAAAAATATCCGCTCTGATCTGCCGTGTAATCCCGCGCGGCACCAGCCTCTGTCAGGATCTCCTCCCGCCGTTGCCGTAGCTCAGCAAGAGACTTCTCTCCCGACACAAAGCTCGGATCCTCCGACTCCTTTTGCGTCAGCTCCTTGAGCTGATTCATAGAGACCAGAAAACGGTCTGCCCGATGGGCAAGTCCGCCCGTTTCACCCGACGCCAGCATATTGACAAGCATTCCGTAGCTCTCGCTTACCGTTGCCTTGACCTCTCCGATATCAAGCCCCGACAGCGCCTCTCCCGTGCTTTGCTCCAGCACGGCGATCTGCTC
>JAZNVA010000198.1:0-3280 GCA_045592565.1 Eubacteriales bacterium
GAGACACCATAGAAGGAGTGCTTCCCATGTGCTATCCCGCCGATTTCCAGAGTGACAAGAAATTTATTCCCCAGTGGAATATGTGGTACGTGCTGGAGGTCAAGGAATATCTGACCGAGCGGAATCCCGCCGCCGATAAGGAGACGTTCCGTGAGAGTGTATATGGAATTATGGGATATCTTGCCGATTGTGAGAACGAGGACGGTTTGCTGGAAAATCTGCCAAGCTGGAGCTTTGTGGAGTGGTCCTCGGCAAACGATTGGGTTCAGGATGTCAACTATCCTTCCAATTTCCTCTATTCCGAGGTCCTGTACGCTGTAAGTGAGCTGTACGGGGACGAGGGGATGGCGGACAAGGCGGCAAAAATCCGAGCCAAAACACGGGAGCTTGCCTTTGACGGAGAGGTGTTCGTGGATAATGCCGAGCGGGGTGCGGACGGTGTTCTGCGGAATACTCGCAATTCCTCCGAGGCAGGACAGTATTACGCCATTCTGTACGGTGACGTGGATCTGGAAAGCCCCAAATACGCGAAGCTGAAGGAATACGTGGGGAACAGCTTTGCTACCTTCCGCGCAGGAGACCGTCAAACTGTACCCGTCAACGCCTTCATTGGGCTGTATCTGCGGATCTGCGCCCTGATGAAGCTTGGTATGAGGGAGACGCTGAAGGCAGACCTGAAATCCTTCTTCGGTGGGATGGTGGAATCCACGGGAACTCTGTGGGAATACAAGCAGTTTAAAGGAAGCTTTGACCACGGATTTACCTCGCTTTCCGCCCTTGCTATCGATTTTGTGGAAAATTAAAACAAAAACTTATAAAAAAGTATTGACAAGAAAAGAGAAATCGTGTATAATATTATTCGATTTCAATTGTCTCTGGCAATATGCGGAGGGAGGGAAAACAGAAAATGGCAGAAATTAGAGTGAAAGAAGGCGAGTCTCTGGACAGCGCTCTTCGCCGCTTTAAGAGAGCAATGGCTCGTTCCGGCGTCCTCACCGAGCTTCGCAAGAGAGAACACTATGAGAAGCCCAGCGTAAAGCGCAAGAAAAAGTCGGAAGCCGCTCGTAAGAGAAAATACAAGTAATTTTCTTTACAATTGAACAATAAAAACGGGATTGCATCGCAATCCCGTTTTTGTTTATTCAAAGACAGATCAAGTTCAGATCCCATGCGGGAACGTAAGGATACCGCCGCAAATAAAACCGATAGGAAGGATCCATATCGTGGATCTGAAGGGGCAGAGCAAAGAGATCCTCGGAGCGGTGGTAGACCGATACGAGTAGCTTGGGGTGGTGGCTAAGGATGGTTTGCCGAGAGCCGAGCAGGGCTTCCTTTTCCGCGCCCTCAACGTCATACTTTATATAGTCCACCGCTTCTCCGTTCAGGACACGGTCAAGAGATCTGGCACTGACCTCTACGGTTTTTCCTTTGGCAAAGGCGCCCGCGTTGCGGTTGCCGCTGTCTGCAACGGTGAGGATGGTATCTTCTTGCCATGCGGCGGCATGGATGGGATGTACAACGGGCGCAGTAATGCATTCCGCAAACTCCGAGAGCTTACGGAAATTCCGTCGGTCGGGCTCAAACGCCCAAACCCGCTCCAGCGAGGGGGCATATCCCATCAGCTCCCGTACCGTATCTCCGTTATAAGCGCCCAGATCGGCATATCGGCGGATATCGGGGGCGAAAAGCAGCTTGGTGTATACATCCTCCTTATGGGATTCCACCGCGCGGAGCAGATCGATCCTGCCCGTGAGCTTATATCCGATCACACAATCGAAGATTTTTCGGGATTCCTCATCGGCAAGAAGCCCGCGTACCGCTTCAAATTTCTCTTTGTTTTCACTGTAAAACTCCGCGGTAAACAGCGTGCTCCCGCATACGGGCACGTCGGGGGCATAGAGCTCACACTCGGCGGCAACGCGGTCAAAAAGAGACAGCACGTCAGGAAGTGAGCTGGCAAAGGACAGCAGAACGATCAGATTCTCCGCGCCGTATTTTTCTTTGACGGCGGAGTAGGAAAGAACCTCTTTTCCCCGATATTGATGTCCCCGCACAAAGCCGTCGCTGGCAAAGACATCGGATACGGTGATCCCGTAATGCTCGCATACGTCGAGGATCTTATCCGCCCCGTTTCCCATGCCGTAGAGAACGACAGTCTTGTCTGTTTTTCGAAGGTATTGCCAAAGATCGGTATTGGCTTGGAAATTCATGCGCCCTCCTTGACTTTTTCACAAATTTGTGATATCATATAATATTAGATAAGAATTATTTTACCATAAAACGGAGGAAAAATCAAGATGGATTGCATTTTCTGTAAAATTGCTCAAGGAGACATTCCTTCCAACCGCGTTTATGAGGATGAGTATTGTCTGGCTTTTCACGACATCAATCCCCAAGCACCGGTACACGTGCTGGTGATTCCCAAAACTCATATCGCTTCGGCGGATGAGATCTCCGAGGAGAACAGCGCGGTGGTGGCAAAGATTTTTGAGGCGATCCCCACCGTTGCCAAGAGCGCGGGGCTGACCAACGGATACCGTATTATCTCCAACTGCGGAGAGGATGCCTGTCAGACGGTGAAGCACCTTCATTTCCATATTATGGGCGGTAAGCGTCTGCCCGAGAATATGGGCTGAGAATGGGACCTCGATTCGGCGGAGCTCCCGTAGGAGTCGATCCGCATAAAAACAACCGAGCCAAAGCACCCAAGGGCTTACGAGACGTTCCTCGCTTCCTCAAGGAAGTCGTGGGCGGCTTCTTTTCCCGTTTGCTGTATATCGTGGGTCTGGTGTGGAGAACGGGGCCGTGGATCCTCATCGTGCTGATGGCGACGGCAATTCTGGACGGTATTCTGCCCATCGTGGGCGCGTATCTTTCCAAGGAGATACTGAACGGACTTCAGGATATCGTTTCGGCGCAGACGGTGGCAAGGATCAGCGGCGTAGCGGCGGATACTGTGTTCTGGGGCTCCATGGTCATGTTCCTTCTGATCTTCTATTTTCTGTATCGGATCCTCAACCAGATCATCAATCGGATCTCCATCGCCGTGACACGGATGGCGGGAGAGAAGGTGGTCCGATACGTTCGAGTTCAGATCATGGAAAAGGCAAAGGAGCTGGATCTCGCCTCCTTTGATTCTCCCGAATTCTACGAGAAGCTGGAAAACGCCAACCGAGAGGCGGGTATGCGCCCCATCTCGGTGATGCAGTCCACCTTCAACGTGATCAGCCATCTCATCAGTCTTGTGAGTTATATCGTCATTTTGGCGACGGCGCCCGGA
>JAZNVA010000199.1:0-2071 GCA_045592565.1 Eubacteriales bacterium
GCGTTCCTGCTGACGTCATGGATCAGTCGATTACCTATCTGCAGATCCATTTCCTTGGAACCATCGGACACATGGTCTACAACTACATGGCGGCGATCCTCCGCTCGTCGGGAGACAGTAAGCGTCCTCTCTACTTCTTGCTGATCTCGGGCGCGGTGAAGGTCGTACTCAGCATCCTCTTTGTGGGCGTGCTGAAGATCGGAGTCGCCGGAGTTGCGCTGGCAACCTCGATCTCCTATTATCTGTCTGCCACGATGGTTCTTGTTTATCTGGCAAGAAAGAAGGATTACCTGCATTTCTCGTTCCGCCGGCTGCGATTGGATATGTCTGCGGTAAAGCAGATCCTTGTAATCGGTATTCCCTCCGGTATCCAAAGCTCGCTCTTCAATCTCTCCAATACGGTGATCCAGTCCTCGGTCAACTCCTTTGGATCGATCTCCGTTGCCGGAAACTCGGCGGGAGATAATCTCGGAACGTACGTTTACTATATCGGTCACGCCTTCTATCAGACAGTGCTGACCTTCGTAGGACAGAACGTGGGCGCAAAGCGCTACGACAACGTCAAGAAGGTAACGGGAATTTGTCTTCTGTGCGCCATTGTATCCCAGCTTGTCGTTGGCATGACGATCTTGGTGTTCCGCAACTTCTTTATCGGCTTTGTGGTAGCCGCCGAGGATACGGCGATCCGCGAGGCGGCATTCCTGCGCATGATGATCGAATGTCCCGTATATTGGGTGTGCGGCATCATGGATATCTTCTGCGGCGCGCTTCGAGGCATGGGCAAGTCGGTTACCACCACCATTGTTTCCTTGCTGGGCGCATGTGCGTTCCGTGTTGCGTGGGTCAACGTGATCTTCCTGTTCGTGGAGAGAAACATCGCATGGGTCTACGTATCCAAGCCGATTTCGTGGCTGCTCGTTGGTACGTTCAATGCGTTGTTCTTCATGATCTACTACAAAAAGACTGTCAAAAAACAGCAAGAGGAGCTGGTCGCTCTTCCTCAGTGATAAACAAAGGACTGCCCCCACGGGGACAGTCCTTTTCTTTTTATGTGAAATGACAAATTCTGTATTCAAGCAGACAATTTTTTCGAAAAGATATTGACACCTATTTTTACCTTTGATATAATAAACTTAACTATAATTCGGCAAAAAAGCCGCAAAGGAAAGGAAAATATTATGGCAAAGAGATTTGGCGTCATGCTCGATATGTCGAGAAACGCGGTGATGAAGCCCGAACAGGTCAAGGAGTTCGCAAAGACCATCAAGAGCTTTGGTTATAACATGATCCAGATGTACACCGAGGACACCTACGAGGTGCCCGGAGAGCCCTATTTCGGCTATCTGAGAGGCAGATATTCTCAGGCGGAGCTGAAGGATATGGTAGCGTACTGTGATTCTATCGGCGTAGAGCTGATCCCTTGTGTGCAGGTTCTTGCGCACCTGGAGGCGATCTTCCATTGGAAGCCCTATAGGGATATCTGCGATATCGATGCGATCCTGATGGTAGGCGAGGAGAGAACCTACGAGCTCATCGACAATATGTTCAAGAGCCTTCGCGAGTGCTATACCACCGAGTATATCCATATCGGCATGGATGAGGCGCATAATTTGGGACTTGGAAAGTATCTGGACAAGAACGGTTATCAGAACCGTTTCGAGATCATTAAGAAGCATCTGGAAAGAGTCATCGAGATCGCCAAGAAATATAGCTTCAAGCCCCTGATGTGGTCGGATATGTTTTTCCGTCTTGCGAATCATGGAGAATATTACGTAAAGGATCCCGCCATCATCACGGATGAGATCGTGGCGTGCTGTCCTGAGGGCGTGGAGCAGGTATATTGGGATTACTATCATTCCGATAAGGAAAGCTTCGACGTGATGTTCGAGGCGCATAAGAAATTCCCGGGCGAGACCTGGTTCGGCGGCGGCGCGTGGGTATGGAGCGGCTTTGCTCCCACCAACTGCTACACCATGGAGACCATGATCCCCGCGATGAAATCATGCCGAGAGAACGGCGTGGATAACATTTTCATGACCATGTGGGGAGACAACGGCAGAGAATGCTCTCC
>JAZNVA010000200.1:0-20799 GCA_045592565.1 Eubacteriales bacterium
ACGGTGATACCCGCGTGGGTTGCACCGATCTTTACGTTCAGGTGGGGATAACCGATGGAGTTTCTGACCTGCTCGTAAGCTCTGCCCGATGCGAACATTGCGAAGGAGGAGGCGAAAACGATCTTTCCCGCAGCGGCAAGACCTGCCGCAACGCTCATCATGTTGCCCTCGGCAATACCGCAGTCGTAGAAGCGATCGGGATATTTTTTCTTAAAGATCGAGGTCTTGGTAGCGGCAGCCAGATCGGCGTCCATTACCAGAAAATCATATTTCTCACCAAACTCGGCAAGAGCGTTGCCGTAGGCTTCTCTTGTTGCAATTTTATCTGCCATGTTCTTCCTCCTTACATCGCTGCCATGGCTGCCTTGATCTCGGCAACCGCGATTTCATACTGCTCGTCGTTGGGGGCGCTTCCGTGCCATCCTACCTGATTCTCCATGTAAGAAACACCCTTTCCCTTGATCGTCTTTGCAATGATCGCTACGGGCTTGCCCTTGACGGTGCGAGCCTCTGCGAAAGCAGCCTCGATCTGGTTGTAGTCGTGACCGTCAATGGTAATGACGTGGAAGCCGAACGCCTCCAGCTTCTTATCGTGAGGGGTGGGATTCATTACTTCGGTAACAGGACCGTCGATCTGCAGACCGTTCCAGTCGATGATGGCGCAGAGATTATCCAGCTTATAATGAGAAGCAAACATTGCTGCCTCCCAGATCTGACCTTCCTCACTCTCACCGTCACCGATGATAGCGTAGGTACGCCAGTCCTTGCCGTCGATCTTAGCCGCCAGTGCCATACCGCAAGCGGCGGAGAATCCAAGTCCCAGAGAACCGGTGGTCATATCCACACCGGGGATCCCTTTCATGTCGGGGTGACCCTGAAGGAAGGAATCGTGCTGTCTGAGAGTCTTCAGCGCATCGCGGGAGAAATATCCTTTTTCAACGAGGGTTCCGTAAAGCGCGGGGGCGGTGTGTCCCTTGGAGAGCACAAGACGGTCTCTGTCCTCCCACTTGGGATTTGCGGGGTCGACCTTCATTTCCTCAAAGTACAGATACGTTAGAATATCCGTAATGGAAAGAGATCCGCCCGGGTGACCGCACGCTGCGGCATGAACTTGCTCCAGAACATTCAATCGGATCTGGGAAGCCGTTTTTTGCAGTTGAGTGATTTTTGCCTGTTCCATGAAAAAACCATACCTTTCATAAAATACTGATTCAAAACAGAAATATTATACCCCAAAACAGGGGAAAAGTCAAGAGGAAATCTGCGTTTAGAGCTTTACAAAGCCCAACTTCTTTTGCACCTTGCCGAGCGTTCTTCTGGCGTACCAGGATGCCTCCTCCGCGCCCTTTTTCATTTGCGCTTCCAGCGCAGCCTTATCGGCAAGAAGACGGTTAAATTCCTGCTGAACGGGGGAGAGAGCGTCGGCGCATACTTCGCCTACAGCGAGCTTGAACTCGCCATATCCCTTGCCATCAAATTCGCGCTCGATCTCATCCATGCTCTTGCCTGTGAAGCAGGAATAGATGGTCATCAGGTTATTGATGCCGTCCTTTCCCTCGGCAAAGCGGACACAGGTATCGGAGTCGGTAACGGCGCGCTTGAATTTGCGGATAATGGTATCCTTGTCATCCAAAATATAAACAACGGCGTTGATGTTCTCGTCTGATTTTGACATCTTCTTGGTGGGCTCTGCAAGGGACATGATCTTCATGCCCGATTTGGAGATAATGGGTTGGGGTACCGTGAAGGTACCGGGATAGAGCTGATTGAATCGCTCGGCAATATCACGGCAAAGCTCCACGTGCTGCTTCTGGTCAATCCCCACGGGGACCACGTCGGTCTGATACAGCAGAATGTCTGCTGCCATCAATGTGGGATAGGTGAAAAGCCCTGCGTTGATGTTGTCGGCATGCTTGGAGCTTTTATCCTTGAATTGTGTCATTCTGGACAGCTCACCGAACATGGTAAAGCAGTTGAGGATCCACCCAAGCTCGGCATGCTCGTGTACGTGGGATTGAACGTACAGCGTATTCTTATCGGGATCCAATCCGCATGCCATGTAGAGGGCAAGTGTCTCGTAGGTTCGTCTGCGAAGCTCGGCGGGATTTTGCCGAACCGTGATGGCGTGCTCGTCCACCACACAGTAGAAGCACTTGTATTTCTCCGAGTAAAGAGAAAAATTGCGAATGGCTCCAAGATAGTTTCCAATGGTCAGATTTCCGCTGGGCTGTACGCCCGAAAAGGAAACCAATTGTTCGTTAAACATGTATTGTTACCTCCTGAGATAATACGGCGATTGTCACGTGTATCTGACAAAAACAGCATATATAGATATATTACCACAAATTTGTGAAAAAGTCAATTGACTTTTGAAGGAAAATGTGATATCATTTAAATAATTCAAGTATGATACTATGGGGGAATTGCTATGATCAGACACGTTGTAATGTGGAAATTGAAGGAAAGCGCCGAAGGAAAGACCAAGGCGGAAAACATCACGTGGATCAAGGAGCATCTGTTTGCTCTTTGTTCCGTAATCCCCGAAATCAAAAAAATGGAGATCGGAACTGATATCACGGGCTCCGATCGATCGATGGATCTGATGCTCTTGACAGAGTTTGAGAGCGTTGAGACTTTGAATATCTATGCGGTACACCCCGAGCATGTTAAGGTAGCTACCTATGTGCGCAAGGTCGCGGATACCCGCGCCGTATTGGATTGTGAGCTGTAAGGAGGACTGACGATGATTAAAATTGAGAGAGATTCGGTAATGAATCTGGAAAACGCCATTCGGGGGGCGAGAAACCCCATGAACAGCTGGGGCAGAATGGACAGCTCTTATGATGAAAACGGAAACTATTTGCTGGGGGAGAACGATCTGGATCTGGGAAGACGCTTGGCAAGAGCGGGAAGCGATCACCGTAAATTCCTGCGTCAGATCTTCGTTTCGGTAGATATTACCGCGCCTCTTTATTGGTGGAAGGAATTTGATACCTATAAGGTAGGAACCGTTGCCAATTCCTGCTCGACCATGCATAAAATTCATACCAAGGCATTTGAGAGAGAGGATTTTTCCTGCGATCGGTTGGATGAGGGCGGCTTAAAGGCACTGGATGCCCTGATCGCCTATTTGGAGAGGGAACGGCAAAAATTCTGCGAGAACAAAGAAAACAGGCAGCCGTGGCACAACATGATCCAGCTGTTGCCCACAAGCTATAACCAGATGCGGACCGTAACTATGAATTATGAGAATCTGATCAATATTTACTATGCCCGTAAGAACCACAAGCTGGCGGAATGGCATACCCTTTGTGATTGGATCGCGTCTCTGCCATACGCCAAAGAGCTGATTTTGATTCGTGAATAATCGCGGTTTCGCTATCCATGGTTCAATTATGTAAAAAATTCTACCAAAAGTTGAGAAAGAATACCGAGAAAAGGAGAAAACAAACAAAAAGTTCGATTTTTTTCTCAAAACACCTTGACGCTGAAACGGAAAGGTTATATAATAGAGTTTAATTACAGTAATTGTGCTGTAAAGTTTCATTTTACGGAGGTTCATTGTTATGAACAGAGTTTTTAATTTTTCGGCGGGTCCGTCCATGCTTCCTCTTGAGGTTCTTGAAAAGGCAGCTTCTGAGCTGGTATGCTACGGCGAATCAGGAATGTCAGTCATGGAGATGTCCCATCGATCTCCGGACTATGAAGCCATCATCAATGACGCGGAAGCAATGCTTCGCAAGCTGATGAATATTCCCGATAACTATAAGGTCCTGTTTTTGCAGGGGGGAGCGTCTACCCAGTTCGCGGCTGTTCCCCTGAACCTGATCGGAAGAACAGGTAAGGCAGATTACGTGGTTTCCGGTCAGTTCTCCGGAAAGGCATATAAGGAAGCCCAGAAGATGGGATACGACGTTAAGTGTGTCGCAACCACAAAGGATGACAACTTTGATCATATTCCCGTTGTAACGAAGGATATGATCCGTCCCGATGCATCCTACGTACACATTTGCTTCAACAACACTATTTACGGAACGAAATATTCCTATATCCCCGATACGGGCGATATTCCTCTGGTTGCCGATCTGTCCTCCTGCATCATTTCTGAGCCTGTTGACGTGAGCAAGTTTGGCGTGATCTACGCGGGTGCGCAGAAGAACATGGCTCCCGCCGGTCTTACCCTTGTGATCGTTCGCGAGGATCTTCTGGAGTATGCCGATCCCAAGATGCCTACCATGCTGGAGTGGAAGACCATGGCGGAGAACGGCTCTATGTATAATACTCCTCCTTGCTATACCATTTACATGGCTAATCTGGTTTACGAGTGGATCCTGTCCATTGGCGGACTGGAGGAAATGAAGGCAAGAAACGTCAAGAAGGCGGCTCTGCTGTACGATTATCTGGATAATCAGAACTACTACATTGCCCCTGTTAAGGCTGACAGCCGTTCCATGATGAACGTGACCTTCGTCACGGGAGACGCGGATCTGGATAAGAAGTTTGCGTCCGAGGCGGCAAAGGCAGGTCTGAAGAACCTGAAGGGACACCGCTCCGTTGGCGGCATGAGAGCGTCTATTTACAACGCGATGCCCTATGAGGGTGTAGAAGCACTCGTGACATTTATGAAAAAGTTTGCCGAGGAAAATCCAAAGGCATAAATAATACGATACAACTCGGTGCAGGGCGGGAAATTTCCTGCCCTGCACGCTGATTTTGAAAGGAATGAAAATGAAAAACGTACTTTGTCTCAATAAAATTGCCGCTATCGGTACCGATAAGCTGGACCGCGCGGAATATAACGTAGGAACCGACGTGCAGAACCCTGATGCCATTATGGTTCGTTCTGCCGCCATGCACGATATGACATTCGGCGCTGAGCTGCAGGCAATCGCCCGCGCAGGCGCGGGTGTCAATAACATTCCCGTTGATCGATGCTCCAAGGAAGGAATCGTGGTATTCAATACCCCGGGTGCCAATGCAAACGGTGTAAAGGAGCTTGCTATCTGCGCTCTGATGCTGGCGTCCCGTGATGTGGTCGGCGGTATTAAATGGGCGGATACCCTGCAGGGAACCGAGGGCGTTGCCAAGGCGGTAGAAGCAGGGAAGTCCAAATTCGCGGGTGTGGAGATTCAGGGGAAGACCTTGGGAGTTATCGGTCTTGGCGCAATCGGCTGTCTGGTGGCAAATGCAGCTGTCGCTCTCGGCATGAAGGTGGTTGGATGCGATCCCTTCCTGAGCGTGGAAGCGGCTTGGAATATCGACCACAACGTAGAGAAGGCGGCAACCTATGAGGACGTGTTTAAGGTTGCGGATTATGTAACCCTTCACGTGCCTTCCACGCCTCAGACCAAGGGAATGATCAATGCATCCTCCTTGGCGGGTATGAAGGACGGCGTCAGAATCATCAATTTGGCGCGCGCGGATCTGGTCAATGGCGCGGATATTAAGGATGCGCTGGCTTCTGGTAAGGTCGCTTCCTATGTGGTGGATTTCCCCACGGAAGAGACGGTCGGCGTACCCGGTATCGTAACCATTCCTCATCTCGGCGCATCCACTGCAGAGGCAGAGGATAATTGTGCCGTGATGGCTGCGGTACAGCTGGATGATTTCCTTCGTCATGGAAATATCAAAAACAGTGTAAATTACCCCAACGTGACGATGCCCTTCAGCGGTGACAAGCGCATCTGTCTCTTCCACGCCAATATTCCCAATATGCTGTCTCAGATCACGGCGGTTCTGGCAAAGCTTGGCTTGAATATTGAGAATATGATCAATAAGTCCAAGGGTGATAATGCCTATACCGTGGTAGACGTGACGGGTGCGGTTGATGAGAACGCGATTGCGCAGTTGACCTCTGTTGACGGAATCGTTAAGGTAAGAGTGATTTGAACTTTTGAATAACTGAACAAAGAAAACGCCCTTCATTATTGAAAATGAAGGGCGTTTTCTCATGAAAAGCCAAGCTTTTTTAAAAGTTCATACCGAATTTCAGAGGTAAAGGGGAAAGGCCCCGAGATCAAAAGTATGGTATCTTCGGTCATATTTTGCAGGGAAGCAGCAATGACCTCGCGAACTCTCTTTTTATGTGTGGCAGGGGTGGACGGTGCGGTATTGCTTACGGCGTTCTCGTCAAGCAGAACGATCTGTTCTACGGTATAAGCCATGGAACGCAATACGTCCTCGTATCGATGTGCCAGCTCCGCGCAAGGCAGACATAGCCGAATCTTCGAACCGATAATCGATTGAAATTCCGCCATGGACTCGCAAACCGTCTCCACAGCAACCTCGGAATGGGTACTATCGGCAATGATCGTAGGGGAGACCGAAAGGATTTCAAATTTTGAAGGGATCTTGGTTCTGTGTAATCCTTCAGCAATCTGTCTGTCGGTGAGCGCAAAGCCGCGTCTGCCGAGCATTTCCAGAATCTCCAGTACAACGATCGCATTCGTGATCTGGAACTTACCGCAAAGGGAGAGCTGATAGGGCTTTCCGTGATAGGAAAATTCACTGCCACTCAGGGAAACGCGCTGAACGTCCAATGTGGATTTTGTGGGGATCGTCAATCGACAGTTGATGGCGGCACAGGTATCGGAGATCACACGGTACGCGTCTTGATTTTGAGGCGCGCTGACGATCTCTTGAATGCCGTGACCAATATAAGAACGGATCCGTCCGATCTCCTTGCGGTCATCACTGGGGATCGTTCCGCAAATTGCCGCGGCAAAAGGGGCAGGAAGAAAACGGGTGGGGTCTGCATGGGTATGATCGCTTTCCAGAATGCAGAGGCTGCATTGATGATCTCGAAAAGCCAAAAGCGCGGCGCTGAGCAGAATTTCGTGCTTAGTCAGTTGAAACGCCTTGGGAGAGACCTCCGAGCCTTCTTCCGCGGATGGATTTGCTTGCGAAAGAAGTTCCTTGTTGATTTCGATCGCCGTGCGGTAGATCTGCCCCACATAAGATGCCATCTCCTCAAAGGAAAGTGAGATACCGTCGATACGGATATTTTCACGGATCTCTTGCCGCAGGGGGGTTGTCAGACAGCCGATCTTTACCGAAGAGCCCCGAAAGCAAGAGACCAGCATTTCGGCGCAAACGGTTTTTCCGCTGCTACCTGCCAGACGAACGTATTTTAAGTTTCGCTGAGGGGTTCCGAGACGTTCCCAAAGGGTTCGGATGCGTGTCCCCGCGATCTCCTCCGAAAGCTCGTCGGGAGATTGCGTTAAAAATTTGGTTGCGTTATGATATGTCATGGGATCTCCGTGTGATGTGAAATCAAAAGTGCAGATCGGATCGCTCTCCGCACAAAAAAGCTTTTGCTTCCCGATACCGTTGCCAAGCGACAGCCGCAGCGGGGGAATTGGGATCGAAGCACTTTTTGCGGACTGCCCGAAGCATCACGTTTTTCGGTGTTTCGTCGGGGTCGATCAGTTCCAGTGCCATAGTGGTATACCCTTGGGCTTCCAGACGGCAAAGTCGTAGTGCGTCGGTTGCCGCATCGCACAGCTTCTGGCGAAGCATGGAATAATCGGTAATAAAGGAAAGGGGGGCGCACGCAATGGTATGATTCATTTCGTGATGACAGCAGGGCGTTGAAAGAATGACATCAGCCTTCCATTCTGCCGCTTTGGTCAGGACGAGGTCGGTTGCGATATCACAGGCATGAAGGGAGATGACCAAAGAGGGAAGCTCGGAGGGGACATAATCACAAATATCGCCACACAAAAATTCCAAGCCGTCAAATCCCAGCTGCATTGCAACACGGTTGCAATGGTCGATCACGTCGGGCTTCAAATCCACACCCGTCATGGAAACACGGTATTGCTTGACGTTGGCAAAATAGTGATAAACGGCAAAGGAGAGATAGCTCTTTCCGCAACACAGATCACAAATCCGTATTTCTCCCGTGGGAAGCTTGTCCTCCACGTCTCGGATCAGCTCAAGAAAACGATTGATCTGTCTGAATTTGGATTGCTTTCGGTCGTATACGCGTCCGTTGGCATCCGACACGTCAAGCAGACGTAAAAATGGCTCGGAGCCGTCCAATATATAGTTCTTTTCACGGTTATTGGAAATGGGAGCGACTTGTTTTTCACCGTTATTCTCCAACTTTCTTTGAAGCTTGTCAATGCCGAGCAAAACTTCTTTCCCTGCAGAGGAGCGCTTGTATTCACACTCGCCCTCCACACAGATCAGATTGATCTGGGCATAGTCCTTGCCAAATGCCGAAAGCTGAGAGATCGTATCTTCCGTCATGGGGAAGTTTTTATGGGTAACCTTGTTGTCCTTGTGGAAAAATTCGATCTGCAAGAATAATCTTCCGCTATTTTGGCGTGTCGTGAGAACAGCCTTTTGCAACTGAGAATCGGTGGGCTTGGAGAATACCGCTTTCCGAAGCAGTTGCTTTTGCGCGGCAAGCATAAGAGTGGCAGATATTTTTTCAAGGGGAGTAAAATCAGATATTTGACTCATAAAAATTTCCTGTAGGTTTATTTTTTCTTCTTACCGTAATTTTTTTGAGAACGGCCCTTTTTCTGAGTGCGCTTAGTATCCGTTGCGGGCTCATCTGCCGACTCGCAAGTAACGTCATCGCCTGCTACGGGAGCATCCACGCTTTTTTTGAAGGAAAATTTGCTCTCCTTTCCGTGATACAGGCGAATAATGTTTTCTCTGTGCTTCAGTACCACCAGCAGCATGATCAGAATGGCGAAGATAACGTAAGGGCAACCTGCCGGCGGGTTTTCATATAGGAGCGTGGAGCGCTCGATCCGATCCAACACAATCGGGTACAGCATAACACAAACGACAGAGCCGAGAGAAATGAATTTTGTTGTAAGAACGATGATAACGAAGATAACAAGCAGGATCAGGAATACGATGGGGTTGCACATCAGCATGGTGACGGCGGCTGTGACCACACCTTTTCCGCCGCGGAATCTGTAATAAATGGGGAACATATGTCCCATGATGCAGAACAGTCCTGCAAAATATGCGCCGTACTGCCCGATCAAAGCATACCCTATCAGACAGGAAACAACCGCTTTTAACGCATCTCCCAGCAGGGTAAAGCCAGCGGCCTTTTTGCCGTATGTACGCATCATATTGGTCATTCCCGCGTTTTTACTGCCAAACGAGCGGATATCCTGTCGGTATTGCTTTCCTGATATAATGATCGCAAAATTCAAGCTGCCCAGCAGATAGGAGATCAGGCAAACGGCGATGATGGACAGAACGACCGTAACGGTATATGTGGTGGGGGGGATGGAATGGGTTGTCAGATATTTTCCGATAAACCCGTAAAGAAAGAAATCTTTAATACTCATAAATAACTCCTGTTTTGTGCGCTTCACCCCAAAACGGGCGGAATAAATTGCATACGCAAAATATTATATCATAACAAAATGAAATATTCAAGGCTTTTTTGTGAAAATGAATCCTATGATACCGTTACAGACGTATTTTTGCGGCGGTACTCATCGGGTGTCAGGAACATTTCTCGGCGGAATGTCTTATAGAAAAAGGCAGGGTCTGTGTATCCTACACACGATGCGATCTCTTGTACGGTCATTTTTGTGTTGCGGAGAAGCTGGCATGATTTTTCGATCCTCACGCGGATCAGGTATTCACGAAAAGTAATGCCGCATTCCCGTTGAAATAACGCGCTGATATAAGGGACGCTGAAATTCATTTTCCGACAGATATGCGAAAGCTGTAAGGGATGCATATAGTTTCGTCCGATGTAGGTTTTAATGTCTTGTACAGTTTGTTCGGTGGGGGAGCAGATCGAGGGCACTTCTCTGCGGACGAGGAAGAGGATCAGCGTCATCATGAGATTTCGTATTACGTCAGCATATCCCATCTTTTTTTCTTCGAATTCTGAGAGAATATTTTGAATGATTACTCCCACAAAGCCATTTTCATCATGGAAGATTTTTTGTGTGGGAGATTCGTCGAAGCGACTGCCGCCGTATTGAGGCAGATACCGATCCAGAATGTCTTGAAAACTTCGTGTATCCTTAAGAGCTTCATCAATAAATTGGGGAAGAAAAAGACAGTTGATGACGGAAAAGGAGGAGTCGATGCCAATCGAACGGTATTGGTGGGGGCTGTGGAGATTGATAAGAAAAAAGTCTCCCTTTTGAATAATGACCGTTTTGTTTTCAAAGATATGCTCCGCTTTTCCTTCACAGACGTAAACCAACTCAAAAAAGTCGTGCTTATGTTCTTTTACTTGTTTTTGGTCGCAATAGGTGATCTTTACCGGAATTGGCTCATACAATTCGGAAAAGCGCAGGGTTTTCATATTTCAAATCTCCTTTACAGCGGAATAAGGGCTCCGATGGGAGCCCTGCTTGTTTTCAGTCAATGATTCCTCCGCCTACTACCGTGTCGCCGTCATACAGTACTACCGATTGTCCGGGGGCGATCGCACGTTGCGGCTCGTCAAATACCAGGGAAAGCTTGCCCTGATCGATCTGTGTTACGGTGGCAACGGAGGGGGCATGACGGTACCGTATTTTTGCCTCTATGCGTTGCGGTGTGGAAAAGGACTCGTCGACAAGAAAATTGACATTGGAAGCGGTCAGCGTGTCCGTATATAGCTCGCGGTCACAACAAAGAGTAACGCTGTTATCCCCCCAGCTTTTTTTGCAGACGAACATAGGCTGTCCCAGTGCGATCCCAAGCCCCTTTCTTTGTCCGACGGTATAGCGGATCAAGCCTTCATGCTGACCGAGAACGGTACCGTCAGTGGCAACAAAAGGACCTTTGGGGAAAGAAAGATCGGTTTGCGTTTGTATGAAGGAGACATAATCCCCATCGGGAACAAAACAAATATCCTGACTGTCCGACCGATGGGCACAGGGCAGATTTTGCTCGGCTGCAAGGGCGCGGATCTCCTCCTTGGTAAAATCCCCAAGAGGGAGCAATAGTCTGGAAAGCGCCTCCTTTGGGATCCCCCAGAGGAAGTAGGATTGATCCTTGCGCAGATCCTTGGCGCGCTTCAACAGGATGGAACCCGATGCCGTCTGCTCCAAACGGGCATAATGCCCCGTGGCAAGACGGTCAAAGCCGTTTTTCTTGGCAAGCTCCAAAAGTGCGCCGAATTTGATATGTCGATTGCATGCCACACAAGGGTTAGGGGTTCTTCCCTTAACGTATTCATCAATAAAGGGGTTGACCACGGTGTTGCGAAAGGTCTCGCCCAACGCTACCCGACGGTGTGGGATCCCAAGCTGTGCGGCAACCGCCATGGCGTCCAGACAATTTTGATCGGGAAGGGGATCTTGTTCGTTTCCAAGCGCCTCGGCTTCCGACCATAGCTTCATGGTCACGCCTTCGATCGCATAACCCTGTTGCTGCAGCAGATAGGCGCAAACGGCGCTGTCCACGCCGCCGCTCATGGCAACCAAAACGTGATATGGATTCATTTTAATGCTTTCCTTTGTTCTTTGTATCACCAATCTTTTTCCGTTAGCTTTCCGTCCTCTCGCAGACCGTCGAAATCCCAACCGCGCAGGATTTCAAACACGGCGATTGCGACCGAGTTGGAAAGATTCAGAGAGCGAATGGTGTCTCGCATGGGAATTCGAACGCAGAAATCCCGATGGTCGTAAAGAATCTCCTCGGGAATTCCTTTTGTTTCCTTTCCAAACATGATGTAAACACCGTCGGGATAGGGCGTTATTTCGGTGTAAGCTCTGGGGGCTTTGGTGCTGAAATAATAGGTCTTTTTCTTGGCGTCTGGATTCTTTTTCAAAAAATCCGCAAAATCGTCATAATAGGTGATATCCAGCTTGTCCCAATAGTCCAGTCCCGCCCGCTTCAGCTTTTTATCGTCGATCTCAAAGCCCATGGGGCGAATGATGTGCAACGACGCGCCTGTTGCGGCGCAGGTTCTGGCAATATTTCCCGTGTTTTGGGGAATTTCAGGTTCGTGCAGTACAATGTTGATCTTTTTCATGAAAAGCTCTTTCTGTGATTTTTTCTTGCTTATATTATAGTACCTTTTGACGTTTTTTGCAAGGGGAAGAAAAAAATTTACAATATAATCAGTCTCATTTTCATCAAGGACTTGAAAAAATACCAAAAATGTAGTATAATATTATGAATATATTTATTTTTGGAGGTCTTTTCATGGGACTGGCTACGAAGATTTTTGGAACGTATAGCGAACGACAGCTCAAAAAGCTGGATAAGTATGTAGATTATATAGAATCCTTGGCACCGAAGTATTCCGCCATGAGCAATGAGGAGCTGGCGGGTACAACTGCGCTGCTGAAAGAACGCCTCGCAAACGGCGAGACGCTTGAGGACGTTATGGCAGATGCCTATGCGGCGATCCGAGAGGCGGACTACCGAATCCTTGGTAAGCGTCCGTTCCGTGTGCAGATCATCGGCGGAATCATTCTCCATCAGGGACGAATCGCCGAAATGAAAACGGGAGAAGGAAAGACACTGGTAGCAACCATGCCCGCGTATCTGAATGCACTGAGCGGGAAGGGTGTACACGTTGTGACCGTCAACGATTATCTGGCGCGCCGCGACAGTGAGGAAATGGGGCGTGTTTACGAGTTCATGGGGTTGAGCACGGGTCTTGTGGTGCACGGAATTACACCCGATGAGAAAAAGGCGGCATACGCGGCAGATATCACTTATGGAACCAATAACGAATTCGGATTCGACTACCTCCGTGATAACATGGTGGTATATAAAGAGCGCATGGTTCAGAGGGGACATCATTTTGCCATCGTGGACGAGGTCGACTCCATTCTGGTGGATGAGGCGAGAACTCCGTTGATCATTTCGGGCGCGGGAGAAAAATCTACCGATCTTTACGACCGTGCGGATGCTCTTGCCCGACGTTTGAGAAAATACGTGATCAAGGAAATGGATTCCAAGGAAAGCTATGACGATATCGATGCCGATTACATTGTGGATGAAAAAGCCAACAACGCGATTCTGACGCCATCGGGCGCGAGAAAGGCAGAGGAATTCTTCGGTCTGGAGAATTTGTCCGATGCGGCAAATTCCGAGATCTCTCATCATATCAACCAAGCGATCCGCGCCCACGGTGTGATGAAGCTTGATGTAGATTATGTGGTGAACGAGCACGGTGTCATGATCGTAGATGCCTTTACGGGACGTTTGATGCCCGGAAGGAGATATTCCAACGGACTGCACCAAGCCATTGAAGCAAAAGAAGGCGTGAAGATCGAAAAGGAAAACAAGACGCTTGCAACGATCACCTTCCAAAATTATTTCAGAATGTATACCAAGCTGTCGGGTATGACGGGTACGGCACTGACCGAGGAAAACGAATTCCGTGAGATCTACGGACTGGACGTCATAGAGATTCCCACCAACAAGCCCATGATCCGAATTGACCACGACGATGCGGTGTATAAGGCTGTTGACAACAAGTACAATGCTGTTATCCGCCAGATCGTGGAATGTCACGAAAAGGGACAGCCCGTTCTGGTTGGTACCGTTTCCATTGATAAATCCGAGGAGCTTTCTCGCCGATTGAAGCGTCAGGGGATCGCCCATACCGTTTTGAATGCAAAATATCATGACCGAGAGGCGGAGATCGTCGCGCAGGCGGGTAAATTGGGAGCAGTCACTATTTCCACCAATATGGCGGGGCGCGGAACTGACATTATGCTTGGCGGTAACCCCGAATATATGGCAAAAAAGGAAATGCGCAAAATGGAGATCGAGGAGGACCTGATCGCCATGGCGACGGGAACAGCAGAGATCGACGATGAGGACGTGAAGAACGCCAGACGGATCTTTAGCGAGCTGTACGAGCGCTTCAAGCAGGAGATCGCGCCCGAGGCAGAGAAGGTCAGAGCCGCCGGAGGATTGTTCATTCTCGGTACCGAGCGGCACGAAAGCCGACGGATCGACAACCAGCTTCGCGGACGATCGGGACGACAGGGAGATCCGGGTGAGTCCCGCTTCTATCTTTCCTTGGAAGACGATCTGATGCGGCTTTTTGGCTCCGATCGATTGATTGGCGTTGTGGAGCGCTTGGGATTACCTGATGATACGCCGATTGATGCCAGAATCCTCTCCAACACCATAGAATCCGCTCAGAAACGGATCGAGGATCAGAACTTCAAACGCCGTAAGTACGTGCTGACCTACGATGATGTGATGAATCAGCAGAGAAACGTGATCTATAAGCAGAGAAATGACGTGCTCAACGGAGAGGATATCAGTGAAACGATCCAAAAGATGATCCTTGCCACCATCAGGGAGAACGCTGATACCTATCTGCACGGAGACGATGCCACCCTTTGGGATCTCAATGGCTTAAGAGAAGCGTACAAGGGCTTGTTGACTACATCGGAGGATTATCGATACGAAGAAAACGAGCTTGCAAGCCTGAATAAGGACGATATGATCGAGGCTCTGTGCGATCGTGCCATGGCTCTGTATCAGGAGAAGGAGACGACCATCGGCGTGGAGCAATTCCGCGAGCTGGAGCGCGCCGTACTCCTTCAGAATGTAGACCGAAACTGGATGGAGCATATCGACGCGATGGAGGATCTGAAGGACAGCATTCGCCTGCAATCCTACGCGCAGAGAGATCCCGTCAACGAGTACCGTTTGCAGGGCGCGGATATGTTTGACGCCATGGTCAACGATATCCGTGACCGCACCACTCGAATGATCCTTTCGGTTACCATTCGAACCCCCGAGGTCAAGAGAGTTCAGCTGGCGAAGCCTCTGAACGAAGGCTTTGAGGAGAACGGCGAGAAGAAGACAAAGAAGGTTACCGTCAAAAAGCGTGCCGAGGCAAGCATCGGTAGAAACGATCCCTGTCCTTGCGGATCCGGGAAAAAATATAAGAAATGCTGTGGCGCCCCCGGAGGGGAAAACAACGGATAAACAAAGAGGTATGACCGCCTCTTAAAATAGGTTCGGTCATGCCAAGAGGTGAGAAACATGGGATTTGGATTGCTTTTTATCGGATATTTTGTGGCGACCTTTATGACGCTGAATACGTTTGGCACATATATCCGTGTTTTGGGATATGCGCTGATTTTGGTGTCCGCATGGCGGTTGCGTCAATACCATAAGTCATTTTATTGGATGGGACTCGGAACCCTTCTCATGTTGCTTTTTTCCTCGCTTTTGGTCGTTGCCGACGTGTCGGAGCTGTTTTACCAGATGCTTTGGATCGCTAAGCCTGTTTTTTCGGAAGGCGCCGAGGTGATATTTGGTTACGTGGAGCAGGCGGGGTTTTTCATTTTTCAAGCACTGCTGTTGTATAGCCTTCGCGCCATTGCCAAGGAGACGGAGGTTCCCAAGATCGCCAACAACGCTGTGAGAAATTTTGTGTTTGTATGTCTTTATTACACGGTCTATCTGGTTCGCCTTCTTCCTGTGGCAAGTGTTCAAGCCTGTGCCGCCGAGCTCACGTGGATCGCGTGGGTCGTGTATTTGATCTGTCAGCTTCTCAATCTGCTTCTTGTGGGCTCCTGTTATATGAGGATCTGTGACGAGAGCGATCTGGAGATGGAACAAAAGCCGTCGCGGTTTGCTTTTGTAAACAGTTTCCGTGCGGAGAAGGAAAGACGGAAGGAAAAAGCACAAAGAGAATACGCGGAATACAGAAAAGAAAAGCAGGCAAGAAAGGGAAAGAAATGACGAAAGAAAAGAAAAGTATGGGGCTCGGAATGTTTGCAATTGCGGTTGTCTTCTTCTGCAACCCCAATATCGGGATCATTGATCTGCTTCCCGATTTTATCGGGTATATTCTGCTGTGTCTGGGACTTTCCCGACTTTCGGATCTGAACGATTCCATAGCAGACGCGGTTTCTATCTTCAAGAAGATGATCCTCATAGATGCGGGAAAATGGCTTGCGCTGCTTTGGGTGTTTGGAATGTCTGTCCCCGGCGAGCAAAGCTCCTCGCTCTTGCTTTGGTCTCTTGTCTTTTGCACGGTGGAATTGCTGTGCTTGATTCCTGCTTATTATAAGCTCTTTGCGGGAATCAACCGACTGGGATATTTTTATGAAAACGCTTCGATTTTTGTTCAGGGAGAAAAAGAGAAAAAGAACGTGACGGATCGGATCCGGACTTTGACGGTCGTCTTTGTTTCACTGAAAGCCCTGCTTTCCTTCCTTCCTGAGCTTGCCGATTTGACCAATAACGTGTACGACGAGGGAAGCGAGTGGATGAATCTGTATCGGTATATCGGCGTCATTCGTATGATGGCATTTATCCCGATCCTGATTCTTGGTGTGATCTGGGTCGTAAAAATTGAGCGATATTTTCATCGCATCCGAATGGATGCGGTGTGGATCGGAGCATTGTCTGACCGCTATGAAAAGGAAATCGTCCCCAAGACGGGGTTGTTTGTCCGCCGTCGGTTTCAGATGGCGCGGTATATTTTTTTGATCGCTCTTATCCTTTCTGTGGATCTGCGCCTGGAAAACAGAAATTACATCCCCGATTTTCTGTGCGCGTTGTTTTTGATCTTCTCCTTTGTGGCGTTTGACCGTTTCTTTGGCGTTCCCAAACGGATCTGGCTTCCCATATCCTCAGCCTTTGCGGTTACCACCGTAGTTTCCTTCTTGTTGGAAAATCGATTTTTTGACCGTTATACATATAGCGCCATCATTCGAAGTGACGAAGCGCGCGCCGCTTATACTGCGCTGATCGTTGCCAATATTCTTCAGGCGTTGCTGTGGATCGCCCTGATGCTGTTAACCGCGCAGGCGCTTCGTTTGGTGATTCAACGCCATACGGGCTATGTTGTGGGTAGAGAGCGTCGAGGGGAGACGGAAGAAAAGATGATCAATACGCTTCATGCCGACCTTCGCCGAAGCGTTTTGTGGGGAGTGATTTGGTCGGTGCTTTACTCGTTCTCCGACGTTTTATATTTGTTTTTGATCCCGAATTTTGGCTTTGCCAATCTCATCGCGCCCGTAGTTGCAGTCCTGTGCATTGGCTTTTTTGTTCGGGCAACCACTTCGATTCAGCATGCGATGGATACAAAATATATGCTGGAATGATTTTTGAATTGGATTTTATATAGATTGTATATTGCATAAGATTTGTATAAGATTTGAGATTGTTGCGCATACTGATGATGTGAGTCCAAAGCGGACTCGCGGATTTCGGCAAGGATCATTTTCTTGTCGAGCGGAAGAGTAACAGTCCGATTCCGTCGACGTTGGCTGTTACAAGAGGCGCAGTGTGTTGTCGACGGAGAAACGGAGCTGAATATGCAGAACAACAATCAGAACCAGAATAAGCAGAACAACAATCAGAACAATCAGAATCAGAACCAAAACAAGCAGAACAATCAGAACAATCAGAACAACCAGAACCAGAATAAGAAAAATCAGAATAATCAGAGCCAGAACAACCAGTACGATCGGTAAGGATTGCTTTGATTTTTTTGGATGGTACCGTAAGGGTGCCGCAAAAAGGGTGCCGACTACGGTCGGTACCCTTTTTGTCTGAAATAAATCCAAGAATTAATCTTGAGAAAATTTCAAAATCCACTTGAAATGACCGATAAAATCTGCTATAATATATTGGTAAGTCTGTTGCAGACAATTATTCGGACGGACTGTGAAATAAGGCCATACCAGCCGGGGAATTAGCGGAGCCCTGTACCTGAAATCCGCTACAGCAGGGGTTCATTCCTTTTTTGAGGGTTGAGCGGATACGGTCTGAGTCGTATTCTGCTGTGTTGAAGAGCGGGTCTTGCGCAATTGGGAGCTGTGAACCATGTCAGGTGGGGAACCAAGCAGCATTAAGCAGTTGACCTGATGTGCCGCAGGGTAGCCTGCTCGGAGCAGGAGATACGAAGATCGCGTAGAGGTGAGATTCGATTTTAAGGTGTATGGTCTTATTTTGCAGTCTGTTTTATATTATGAGTGAGAAAGGGGGAGCGGTATGTATCAGGCACTGTATCGAAAATGGCGTCCGAAGACCTTTGACGAAGTGTGCGGTCAAGAGCATATAACGTCGATTTTGAAATACGAAACCGAACATCATAAATTCTCCCATGCCTATCTGTTTTGCGGATCCCGCGGAACGGGAAAAACCACTTGCGCAAAGATTTTGGCAAAAGCTGTGAACTGCGAGTCTCCCGTAAACGGAAATCCTTGTAACGAATGTCCTTCCTGCCGCGCCATCGATGCGGGTGTTGCCACCGATGTACTGGAAATGGACGCTGCTTCTAATAATGGCGTGGAAAATATCCGTGATATCCGAGATGAGGTTGTGTATACTCCGTCTGCATTACGGTATCGTGTTTACATCGTGGATGAGGTCCATATGCTCAGCGGAAGCGCCTTTAACGCCTTACTGAAAACACTGGAGGAGCCTCCCGCGCACGTGGTGTTTATTCTGGCGACCACCGAGCTTCATAAGCTACCGTCTACCATTATTTCCAGATGTCAGCGGTTCGATTTCAGAAGGATCTCCACCGAGGTACTGACACAGAGATTGGCATATATCTCGGACAGCGAGCAAATCGATTATGATGCGGAGGCACTCCGTATTCTTGCCAAGCTGGCGCTGGGTGGTATGCGAGATGCCATCAGTTTGCTGGAGCTGTGCGCTGGAACCAGAAAAAAGATCACTCCCGCACTTGTGGATGAAACGGTAGGATCCGGCGGACGAGAAAGCATTGAGCAAACGGTCCGCGCCATAGCCGCCTCTAATTTTGACGCCATCTTTTCCGCTGTTGATGCGGTGGTTCGATCCTCCAGAGATCTTGTAGTATTTTGGCAGGAGTTGATTTCTTATTACCGTGATATGCTGGTGATGAAGACGACTGCGAAGGCAGATCGCTATCTGGATCTGACCGAACACGAAGCCGAGCGGCTGAGAAAGAGCGCGGAGCTGTTTCCGAAGGAGACACTGTTGTATCACTGCCGAGTTCTGGACGACACAATGCATCAGATACGATGGGCGGGCTCGGAAAAGAGAACCATGGTTGAGATGGCACTGATCAAGCTTTGCGATACATCCATTGATTCGTCCTCGGACTCACTTCTTTCCCGCATAGCCAAGCTGGAGCAAAAGGTGGCAATGGGGGTTACCTTCCGTTCGGCGAGCGATGGAGAAGCGACAGGGAATAAAACTTCGGAACAACAAGATGTACCTGTATCCGAAATCAAACAAGAAAAACCGGACCGAGCATCCGTATCGATTCCTGAGACTGCATCTCAGCAGGAGGTTACCTTTAAGGTCATTCGAGGCTGGAATGAGATCTCGGAGTCTGCCGCGGCAGGCGATGGTGCAAAGCTTGGCTTTTTAAAGATCGCCAAGGCGTATACGGGATCTGACGGGAAGATCTATCTGCTGTTTCCCAACCGTTTTACCATGACAATGGTCAGCTCCGTCGAAATGCGGGAGAGCATTCGCGCGGCGTTTTGCATGGCACTTCAAAAAACGGTAGAGGATCGGGAGCTTGTGCTTGACGTTTTGGAAGGCAACGAGGTGATTTCGGATCTGGATGAATTGGATCTGTAATTTTATTTTAATGAAAATATAAATTAGAAACAAAAAGGAGAAGGACAATGAAAGCAAATATACCGAAGGGCATGGGAGGCGGTCCCCAGAATATGAACGCGATGATCCGTCAGGCGCAGAAGATGCAGGAGGATATGGAGGCATTGCAGGCAGATCTGGATGCAAGAGAATACGAGGTCTCCGCGGGAGGCGGTGTTGTCGGCGTGAAGATCAACGGGAAGAGAGAGATCCTCTCTATTGATATTCAGCCTGAGATCGTGGATCCCGACGATATTGAGACTTTATCCGATATTTTGGTTGCCGCTGTCAACGAGGCGATCAAGCGTGTGGACGATACCAACAGTGAGGAAATGTCCAAGCTTACGGGGAACACCGGCCTCGGATTTCCCGGATTGTTTTAAATATGACCGATTATATTGAATCCTTGCAGCATCTGGCGGATCAGTTCGGACGGTTGCAGGGAATCGGAAAAAAGACTGCCATGCGCATGGCGTTTTCCGTCATTGAAATGGATGACAAGGATGCGGCGGAGTTTGCTTCAGCTATTTTGGAGGCAAAGCAAAGCATCCATGAGTGCCCGATTTGCGGCAATCTGACTGATAGGGAGATCTGTTATATCTGCGATGACGAATCCAGAGATCGAAGTGTGATCTGTGTGGTAGAGGACGTAAAAGCGGTCATGTCTATTGAAAAGGTCAGAGGATTCCGCGGAGTATATCACGTGTTACATGGCGTGATCTCTCCTGTCAATGGCATTACACCCGATAAGATCCGTTTCCGCGAATTGATCGAGCGCGCGGGCCAAGAGGGTGTCAAGGAGATCATCATTGCCACAAACCCCACTCCCGACGGAGAGGTTACCGCTATGTATATCTCCAAATATTTAAAGCCTTTAGGGCTTACGGTCACTCGCTTGGCTTACGGGATTCCCGTTGGCTCCGATCTGGAATACGCGGACGAGGTTACACTGGGACGGGCGATCGAAGGTCGAAGAGATATATAATACAGGATGGATAAAAAGAGATCCGCCGAATACTCGGCGAATCTCTTTTTATCCCTTTTTATTCCTCGGAGGAAAACAGATTGATCTGCTCTGCGGGACGGATCACGGTCTTGGGTTCATAGGGAAGCCCCAAGTGCTCATATCCAAGCCTTGTGACACAACGTCCTCTGGGGGTTCTGCTTAAAAAGCCGATCTGCAACAGATAAGGCTCGTAAACGTCTTCCAGCGTAATGGCTTCCTCTCCTACCGTTGCCGCCAGCGTTTCCAGGCCGAAGTCGGATCGTAGCCATGTC
>JAZNVA010000201.1:0-2935 GCA_045592565.1 Eubacteriales bacterium
TGACGACTTCGCAACGCGAAGTCTGTCATCCTGAGCCGAGTTCTATGCGGGGGGAACGGTACACAAACAGACCGAAGGATCTGTCTGCGAAGCAGACTTCTTTGCAAACGACAGGGGGAATTACGACCTCCGATAGCGAGTGGAATTTTGCCTTCGGCAAAAAGATTCTTCGACTCCTTGCGTCAGGAATACCAATGTACTTCCCACGCTCAGAATGACACGCTTCGCGTGAAGACGTCCTCGCCGGTTCCTACTGCGGCTCGGTCATACGCAAACCGCAGGTTTGTGACGATTTGCGTAGCAAGTCTGTCATCCTGAGCCGAATTCTATGCGGGGGGAACGGTACACAAACAGATCGAAGGATCTGTCTGCGAAGCAGACTTATCTGTCAACGTCAAAGGGACTTACGACCTCCGAAAGCGAGTGGAATTTTGCCTTCGGCAAAAAGATTCTTCGACTCCTTGTGTCAGGAATACCAATATACTTCCCACGCTCAGAATGACACGCTTCGCGTGTGGCGTGACCGTCGAGGACGCCGGTCCGCCTTTACGGAAACTATTCCAAGCCTCCCTTGTGTAAAGGGAGGTGGCACGTGACAGCGTGACGGAAGGAGTTACCCTTTAAAAAGCTTTCCCCCCGACTCCGTCGGGAGATCGCATTGCTTTGGGCTATTCCTCTCCCGAGCGCTCCACCTTTGGCGTCTGATAATGCATGGGGGCATTGAGACTGAGGAGCGCGTCTCCGATGCGGATACGGGTGGATGCGGACAGAGCCACCTGCGCGCAGGAGAGGGTGAGCCGCCCGCCCGAAAGCTCCAGAACGCCGAGCGAGGCGTCTCCCACGTCGGTGACGATTCCCCGCTTGGCGGCGCTCACCGTGATCGAACCGCTTTCCATGGAAAGCCGATCCCGAACCCAGATCCCGTCGGCGGGGGCGGTCAGGGAGAGGGACAGCTCCGTGACGGTCAGATCCTCAGCGCAGACAAGGGCGGTATTCTGTCTGGCGCTGACACAAAGCGATCCGCTCCCCCGCAGGATCAGATCGCAATGGGACACAAGACACCCCGCGGGATAGGGAGAATCTGTTGCCTTCCGTTCCTTGTCGGTGAGTCGGTTCACGGTTCCCTCCGCCGCTTCCAGAATGACACACGCCGCCTCCTCCAAAAACAGCGGGGCGTGATAGGAGGAGGTGATCTCCGCTGTATCAAGGATCAGACGGACGGTGGCGTCGGGCGGTGCGCAAACCCGCAACGCTCCCTCGGTGAGGGTGCCGCGTACCCGATAGGTTCCTCCCGCCAGAAGGGCGATCTCGTCCTTCTCGACACGGATCCGATCGCTGTCTCCGTCAAAGGAATATCGCCTGCCGTCCAGAATCAAGGTCATCTCCTCCGAGGCGGGCGGGGCAGTCGGCTCGTCCTCAGGGGGCTCGGAGGTGTTCTTGGGCGCGCACCCAACAAGGCACAGAGCGAGGGAGAGAAGCAGGATGAGAAACGATTTCATGGCGCATTCCTTTCTGAAAATATGAAAATAAACAGGATCAGGGCTCGGCTTCGCTCTTTTTGGTCAACCGACCGTTGACGAATTGCCGCAGAGAGCAGTAGAGAACCGCCGCGCTCGGAACGCTGAGCAAAAGCCCTGCCACCCCAAAGGAGCTTCCCACCGTAACGGCAAGGAGCACCCAGATCCCGGGGAGTCCCACCGACCGTCCCACCACACGGGGATAGATCAGATTGGTCTCCAGCTGTTGAAGGACTAAAATAAAGACCACAAACCCAAGAGCGGCAGACGGGCTGTCCAGCAGGATCAACAGCGCGCCAAAGGAGGTCCCGACGATAGCGCCAAATACGGGAACGAGCGCGGTGACGGCGATGATCACCGAGATCAGAAGCGGATAGGGCATGCCGAACAGAAGCATACCGAGAAAACAGACGGAGCCGAGAAGCAGAGCCTCGGTAAGCTGTCCTGTGATGAAACGGGAGAAGGTGTCCCCGCAAAGAGCGCCGAAATCAAGGATCCGACGGACGGACTCCTTGGAAAAGAGCGCGAGGAGAAGCCTTTTCACCCCTGCGCAGAGCTTTTCTTTTTGGGAAAGAAAATAAAGGGAAAAGACCAGCCCCAAAAGCCCATTAAGAAGGGTGCGATAGGTTGCCCGCAGCACCTCGGTGGAGAGGCGCAGAAGGTGATGGCGGTGCTCCTCCAGAAATCCCTCCAGCGCGTCGTTGAGGGAGGCGCTGGATGCGGGGATCGCGGGCAAAGAGAGGGGAAAACGGTGGCGGGACAGATAGTCGCAAAGGGAGAGATACCAGTCTCTCAGACGCTGGGTATATTCGGGCAGTCGGCGGATCAGCGCGGCAAGCGTTCGTCCGAGCTGAGGAAGAACGGTATAGAGAACCAGCGCGGCGGCGCCGAATAAAAACAAAAGACAAAGGCAAAGACAGCAAAAGCGACGAAGCCCCTTTCTTTGTTCCCCGAGGAATCGGACCCACCACCGCTCCAGCGCCCGCAGGGGAATGTTGAGAAGAAAGGCGAGAGCCAGTCCGATCAGTGGGGGCAGGAGGACCGAGAGCAAAGATGAGAGAAGGGAGGAAATGGCGGAGAAATTGACCAAAACGAACAGAGCGAGGGCAATGATCGCCAGAATCAAAAGCAAACGAAGCATACCGTTCACGAAAAAAGCAGTCCTTTCTTTTTTTGCTTGAAATCGATGGATCTATTAACAGTATATAAAGAAAGCGGCAAAATATTTTTGGGAAATAAAAAAAGCCCTTGACAGAGGGAAAAAAATTTAGTATAATAAAACGGAAGCGGGGCATTAGCGCAGCTGGGAGCGCACAACACTGGCAGTGTTGGGGTCAGGGGTTCGAATCCCCTATGCTCCACCAAAAAACAACTGCAAGGCGTTTGTCTTGCAGTGGTTTTTTTTGGTGCATAGGGTT
>JAZNVA010000202.1:0-2758 GCA_045592565.1 Eubacteriales bacterium
GTACCGCGTTCGGCGCCCGAGTGATATTTGAAACCTTTGCGCAGGCGGGAATTTCCCCTAAGCGCATTGTTGCGGCGGGAGGAATTGCGGAAAAGGACGAGATGATGATGCAGATCTATGCCGATGTGCTGGGGAAACCGATCACTGTTCCAAACGCTCCCATGTCCGCTTCTCGCGGCAGTGCCATTTACGCATCAGTCGTGGCGGGAATTTATCCCGATCTGTCTGCGGCGGCGGAAAAGCTTGCCGTTCGGGACGGAAAAACCTATCTTCCTATTGCCGAAAACGTGGTGATTTATAACCGCCTTTATCGGGAATACAGACAATTGCATGACTACTTTGGACGGGGGGAGAATGACGTAATGAAGCGTCTTCGCGCCATACAGCGGAATGAAGCCCCGTAAGGAATCTAAAAATCGGAATCATTGAGGAAAAGCTCCCATATAGTGTAAACAGCTTTCCCGAATACAATGATTGAGGAGAACCGAACGATGAATCGAAAAGACTTAAAAATTTTAGTGATATATGGGGGCATTTCCTCTGAGCGGGAGGTATCTCTGCGAAGCGGCGCGGCGGTTTGCGCGGCGTTGAAGCGAGGCGGATATCGCAACGTCTCCTTGTTTGATCTGACAAGACAATCTATGGGGGAGCTGTTGCGGGTGCCCATTGATCTTGCCTTTCTGGCATTGCACGGACAAGGCGGGGAGGATGGTTGCATTCAGGGAATGCTGGAGCTGGCGGGGATTCCATACACGGGATCTTCCGTAGAGACCAGTGCCAACTGTATGAATAAGATCCGCACCAAGGAACTGCTTGACCGAGCGCAGATCCCCACTCCCCGTTTTCTGACGGTTTATGCGCAGGATCTGACGGAGCCTAAGAAGGTCAAGGAGTGGTTGGAGGCGGAGATCGGATATCCCATGGTGCTGAAGGCGCCCAATCAGGGTTCCAGTATCGGCGTTGTGATCGTTAAGGACGAAAACGAACTGACAGCGGCAATCAATGAGGTGTTGCGGTATGGGGATTCCTTCTTGGCAGAGGAATTTGCTGACGGAATTGAACTGACACTTCCCATTCTCGGAAACGGGAAGCTGACCGTTTTGCCCATTGTGGAGATCACTTCGGAGAACGAATTTTACGATTACGGAGCGAAATACACGCAAGGAATGTGCCATCATATACTTCCTGCGCGAATCAGCGAGGCGCAGAAAAGAGAGATCGAGGAGATCGGCAAGAAAGCATATCGCCTGCTTGCTTGTGAGGGACTCTCAAGGATCGATTTCATTCTGGATCGTGTCAAGGGACCGATGCTGATCGAGATCAATACCTTGCCCGGCATGACAGAAATGAGTTTGTTTCCTGATTCGGCGGCGTACGCAGGGATCTCCTTTGAGGAACTGGTAGATCGGATCGTTTTGTTGGCGCTGGAAAAAGAGGAAAGAAAAAACAGAGGAAAACAATGAGTCAATTTGAGGGCATTCGCCGTCGAACATGGGCAGAGATCGACTTGGACCTTGCGGAACAGAATTATCTGGAGATTCGGAAAGCAGTGGGGATGAAGGTCAAGGTATGCTGTGTGATCAAAGCCAATGCGTACGGTCACGGTGCGGAACGAATGGCGGAATTTTATCAGCAGCTTGGAGCCGATTATCTGGCGGTTTCCAACATTGAGGAAGCATTGCAGCTCCGAAAAAATCAAATCACCTTACCGATCCTTGTTCTTGGATATACGCCTGAGGAATGCGCGGGCTTACTTGCCATACATTCCGTTACTCAAACGGTTTATTCCTATGAATACGGTAGAAAGCTGGCGCAATGTGCGGAAGAATTGGGTGTGAAGGTGAAAATTCACCTGAAGCTGGATACGGGAATGGGGCGTATTGGATTTTTGTGCCGCAATCGAACGGAAAATGAATTGGCACTTGCATACGATATTTGCTCCCGACCGTGTTTTGTCACCGAAGGGATTTTTACCCACTTGGCGGTAGCTGATGAGGGAGAGCGCGGAGATGAGTATACGGCAGAGCAGCTTTCCATGTTCCAATATGGAATTGAGACTCTGGAGAAGGACGGGATCCATTTTGAGATCCGTCATTGTGCCAACAGTGCGGCGATTTTCAATCATCCAACCTGTCATCTGGATATGGTTCGGGCAGGTATCGTTCTATACGGTCTGAAGCCATCCGAGCAGATGAGACAGCACATACCGCTTCATCCCGTTATGTCCTTGAAATCCGTGATCTCACATATCAAAGAGATCTATGCGGGAGAAACAGTCAGCTATGGGAGAACCTTTGTGGCAACCCGAAAAACCACTGTGGCGACAGTTCCTATCGGATATGCCGACGGATTGTGGAGGGGAAATGGAATGACGGGGGGATATATGCTGATCCATGGGCGATATGCTCCTATTATCGGTCGGATCTGCATGGATCAGCTTTTGCTGGACGTGAGTGAGATCGATTGTCAGGTAGGAGATGTGGTAACCGTATTTGGGGCGGATCGCGTATGCTCCGCGGATTCTATTGCGGGACGGAACGGAACCATCAATTATGAAATTATCTGTGCCGTTGGAGGACGGGTGCCACGCGCATTTATCCGTGACGGTCGGATCCATGACTGGCAAGACAGCATTTATAAAGAAGATTTAACGTAAGAAAACGGCTCTGCCAATGGCAGATCCGTTTTGTTGTATGGTCAGATAGTTCCTGTAATCACATATTCCACAATACCGGGAGTGGTGGTTACCTCTCCCGTG
>JAZNVA010000203.1:0-1991 GCA_045592565.1 Eubacteriales bacterium
GACAAATCCAAGTTTTTGGATTACAATTAGAAGATGAATATGATCATTCGGAAAGGATGAAAAGAATGGACCAAACAGAGAATATGACCGCACAGCTTCCCTCCTTGAAGGATGCGACGGCAAAGGAGCTTGCCGAGGCGATCGCCGAGGTGCTGGATTCCAAAAAGGGAAGAGACATCAAAATTCTGCACGTGGAGGATAAGACCGTCATCGCCGAGTATTTTGTGCTTTGCACGGGCGGTTCGTCCACGCAGATCAAGGCGCTCAGCGGAGAGGTTGAATATCGAATCGGACTGCGGGGCGTGGATCCTTATCACGTAGAGGGCAGAGACAACAATTCGTGGGTACTGGTGGATTACAGCCACGTTATCGTTCACATTTTCAGCCGTGAATCGAGAGAATTTTACAATCTGGATAAGCTTTATGCAGATTGATCAAGAATAAAGGAAGACGGAAAAATGAAGTACAATCACAGCGAAATTGAAAAGAAATGGCAAGCATATTGGGAAAAGAACGAGACCTTTAAGACCGATCTTTGGGATTTTTCCAAGCCGAAATATTACGTGTTGGATATGTTTCCGTATCCGTCGGGTGTTGGTCTCCATGCGGGACATCCCGAGGGCTATACAGCGACCGATATCGTATCCAGAATGAAGAGGATGCAGGGCTACAACGTCCTTCACCCCATGGGGTACGATTCCTTCGGTCTGCCTGCTGAGCAGTATGCCGTGACCACGGGCAATCACCCCAACGGATTTACACAGGAGAATATCAAGACCTTCTCCAAGCAGCTCAAGGAGCTGGGCTTTGACTACGACTGGAGCAAGATGATCGCTACCAGCGATCCCGATTACTACCGTTGGACGCAGTGGATCTTCAAGCAGCTTTATCGTGACGGCTATGCCCAGTATATCGATATGCCCGTGAACTGGTGCGAGGAGCTGGGAACCGTTCTTTCCAATGACGAGGTCATTGACGGAAAGTCCGAAAGAGGCGGCTATCCCGTGGTCCGCAAGAATATGAAGCAGTGGGTCATCAACCAGCCTGCCTTTGCTGAGGCGCTTCTGGAGGGACTGGATGAGATCGATTGGCCCGAGTCCACTAAGCTGATGCAGAAGAACTGGATCGGCAAGTCCACGGGTGTGGAGGTCAAATTCCAGATCGTGGGCGGCGGAGAGTTCTCCATCTTTACGACCTGTATCGAGACCATTTACGGTATTACCTTTATGGTGCTGGCTCCCGACGGTGAGGTCGTAAAGGGCTTGATGCCCAGAATCGAAAACAAGGAAGAGGTTCAGGCATATATTGACGAAACGCTCAAGAAGAACGATATGGATCGCACCGAGCTGAACAAGACCAAATCGGGCTGTGAGCTGAAGGGTGGGACCTGTATCAACCCCGTCAACGGCAGAGAGGTAAGAATGTTTATCGGTGACTTCGTTCTGGCAAGCTACGGAACGGGCGCCGTGATGGCGGTGCCTTCTCACGATCAGCGTGACTTTGAGTACGCTATCGCCCACAACATTGATATGCTTCAGGTTATCGACGGCGATGAGAAGCTGGGACACGTGGACGTGACTCAATGCGCCTTCGAGAAGGGCGGATATCTCGGTAAGGGATACCGTCTGATCAACTCCGAGGAATTCACGGGTATGACCGTGGAGGAAGCCAAGGAAGCAATTACCTGTAAGCTGGAGAAGATGGGAGTTGCCAAGAGAACGGTCAACTACCATTTCAGAGAATGGATCTTCGCAAGACAGAGATATTGGGGCGAGCCCGTTCCCGTGGTACATACCGAGGACGGTGGGATCCACGTGCTGGACGACGAGGAGCTTCCCTTGATCCTGCCTGAGCTGGAGAATTATAAGGGTGTCAACGGCAAGGCGCCTTTGGAGAACGCTACCGAGTGGAAGAAATACGAAAAGAACGGCGTAAAGGGCACCAGAGAGACCTCTACTATGCCCGGCTCCGCAGGTTCTTCCTGGTACTTC
>JAZNVA010000204.1:0-14254 GCA_045592565.1 Eubacteriales bacterium
GCTTGGCCTCCGACTTCCTCTTCCCCATCTCGAATCGAGAGAGTTCCTTTGATCAACAAGGGGGCTTCGATACGAAAATGGTGAGCAAAGCGCGCGTATTGAGAAGAAAACGCGATACATTCCATCTCTCCGTAACGGTCCTCTACGGTAACAAACGCCATTTTTTCGTTCTTTCTGGTGTTTTTTACAGATACAGCCGAAACGATCCCCGCTACGGTTACGGGCGATTTATCTGAGAGAGCGGTGTCGTTCAGCAGGTCAGCAATGCCCCTGACAGCCAGATCCGATACGTGTCGGTCGTAGCTATCAAGCAAATGTCCCGAAAAATACATTCCTGAGCTTTCACGCTCCAGAAGCAATTTTTCTTTCAAGGAAAAATCGGGAATGTCGGGATATTCAAACCGAGGCGTCAGCTCTTTGGCGTTAGGAACAGTGGAAAACATATCAAGCTGTCCTGCGATATTGTTTCGATCCTTTTGTTGAATGGTCTCGATCAATTGCTCGTACGCAGTCAGCAGACGACTGCGATAAACGCCCAAGCGATCAAATGCGCCCGCCTTGATCAACGCCTCGACCATGCGTTTATTCAGGTCATAGGGTGCCATTCGTCTGGCAAAATCCTCGAAATCCGAAAAAGGAGCGGAAGCTCGTTCTTGAAGGATCGATTCAATAAATTGCTTTCCCACGTTCTTCAGCGCCAAAAGACCGAATATAATGTTTCCCTTGGCAGGATGAAAATACAAACGGCTTTCGTTGATATCGGGAGGAAGCACCTGGATCCCGTATTTGGCGCAATCACTGATATATTCCGCCAGCTTGGTCTGATTTCCGAGAACGGACGTCAGCAAAGCCGCCATATACTCACAGGGATAGTGTTGCTTGAGATACGCCGTACGGTAAGAGATCACAGCGTATGCCGCCGCGTGGCTTTTATTAAACGCGTAATTGGCAAAAGAAGCCATATCGTCAAACAGCTTCTCCGCCGTTGCTCGAGAAACGCCGTTCTTTTCCGCGCCATCCAAAAAGCTATCCCGTTCCGCCTGAAGCACGTCTCCTTTTTTCTTGGACATGGCGCGACGAACCACATCGGCGTGACCGTAGGTATAACCCGCGATCACACGGAAGATACTCATGACCTGCTCCTGATATACCGTGCACCCATAGGTTGATCGCAGGATCGGCTCTAATAACGGATGCACATATGTTACGTCCTGTGGATTATGACGGGCATGAATATATTGAGGAATAGAGTCCATGGGACCGGGACGATACAATGCGATAGCGGCGATAATATCGTCCAGACAATCGGGCTTCAGCTCGGTGAGCATCTGCCTCATGCCACCGGATTCCAACTGAAAGAGACCTAAGGTATCTCCCTTTGCGATCAACCGAAAGGACGCCTTGTCGTCCATGGGGATTTTCTCAATTTCAAAGCTTGGATCGGTTTCCCGTATGGTCTGACATGCATCTTGGATAATGGTCAAATACCGCAACGCCAAAAAGTCAAATTTCAGAAGTCCCAAATCGGCAATGGTATCCATATCAAATTGCGTAACTACCGTGTCATTACTGACCGCCAGGGGAACATACTGTGAAACGGGAAGATCGGTTACTACGAGCCCTGCCGCATGGACGGTCACATTTCTCGGCATTCCCTCGATTTCCATGGCGGTATCCACTAATTTTTTTACCGCATCCGAGGACTCGTAAAGACTCTTCAACGCTTGTCCCTTCAACGCTCCTGCGAGAGTCACGCCGGGGCCTTGCGGAACCGCTCTCGCAACGGGATCGACCTCGGAGTAAGACATACCAAGCGCTCGTCCCACATCTCGGATCGCCGCGCGAGCCGCCAAAGTTCCGAATGCAATGATTTGAGAAACGCGATCGGATCCGTACCGATCGAACATATACCGAATCACCTCATCGCGTCGGTTATAACAAAAATCGATATCAATATCGGGCATACTGACGCGTTCCGGATTTAAAAAGCGCTCAAACAGTAAATCGTGGCGAATGGGATCAATATCCGTAATGCCATTCAGAAATGCAACAAGACTTCCCGCCCCCGATCCTCTTCCCGGACCGACGGGAATTCCCCTGGAACGGGCAAATCCTACGTAGTCCTGAACAATCAAAAAGTAATCGGAATAACCCATATTGGCGATCACACCAAGCTCGTATCGGATACGATCCATATACGTCGCCTCCGTATCGGGAGTGATGGCGAGCGTTCCGTTTTTTCGTCTCCGCTCTAAGCCAAGCAGTGTCAGCTCACGCAAATATTCCTCGGAGCTTTTTCCTTGGGGAGTGGGAAATGTTGGCAGCTTTGGAGAATCAAACTGGAATTCAAAATTACACTGTTCGGCGATCCGCAAAGTGTTTTCAATCGCACCCTCGTATTTTCCGAACAGCATTTTCATTTCCGCCGAGGTTTTATAGTAAAACTCATCGGTTTCAAAACCGATCGGTCTGCCGTCGGTAATGACTGATCCTGTCTGAACGCACATCAGAATTGCCTGTGTTTGCGCGTTTTCTCGCTTTAAGTAGTGACAATCGTTGGTAGCGACCAAGGGAAGATCACAGTCCTTTGCCAGACGAACCAGCTCGGGCAATACCTGTTGCTGTTCACTCAGACCGTGGTTCTGCAATTCAATATAGAAATTCCCTTTACCAAAAATATCGGAAAGAGTTTTTGCATATGCAACTGCCGAGGGATAATCCCCTTGCAACAGCAATGACGGAATTTTTCCCGCAAGACACCCCGAAAGGCAGATCAATCCATCCGAATGATCCTTCAGCAATTCCAGATCCACTCGCGGCTTGGAATAAAAGCCCTCGGTATATCCTTTCGAAACCATCGCGATCAGATTTTTGTATCCGATCTCGTTTTTACAAAGAAGAACGAGATGATGATATTTTGCGTCTGAGCCACCGCCACGTTCAAAGCGGGATTTCCCTGCCACGTAGACCTCGCATCCGATAATGGGTTTAATTCCCTCTTTTTGACAAGCGCGATAAAATGCGACCGCGCCGTACATAGAGCCGTGGTCGGTGAGCGCTACCGCGGTGTGCCCGCACGCCAGAGCCCGTTTGGGAATTTCGTTAATACGGCAAGCTCCGTCCAGAAGACTGTACTCGCTGTGCAAATGAAGATGTACAAATTCTGCCATGTCAGGCTCCTTTCTTCAAAATAAGAGTTCGGTCGTTTTGTACTTACGGTTCCTTATCGTCGCGATCCTCTTCTCCATCAGGTTCATCATTGCGTCGGAACACCATGAAAATACCCGTGCAAACTGCGGTCACGGCGACCAGTACGCCGAAGATGATCCACAGTCTGTGCGACTGTTTCTGCGCCTCTGCTTCGTCCTCGGTCTGATTTCGGATCTTTAACCGTTCTTCCTCAATCATATTTTTCAGTTCTTCGGAGGAATAGACCGTACTGAATCCTTGGATGTCGTGCAATAGCAAGGAAATATCCGCGACTTCCTCCGTAAGCGGTCGGATACCGATCTTTACGTAGTTGATATTGCACCGGGAAACCAAGGAGCTCATATCAAGCAATATCTCTGTTTTCGTGTTTCCGCGTACCGAGCAATCCGCCCATAGGACATGGCTCCCGTCACCAAAGGTAACAACGACCTCATATAATGCATCCTTACTTTTGGATCCGCCATCCAATTCCAATACAAGATTTATGTATGGCGTGTAGATCCAATTTTCGGGATATTCATACAGACATAGCAATTCGGAATAGGCGCCCGAAGGGTTCTTTTTCATTTCCGCCCGTAATACACGCGCGCCGTCGGATCCATAGGATAATTTGACCGTGTCACAAAAGACTCCACAATACCAACCGTTCAGATCCTCGGAGGAAAAGTCAACATAGGAGAAGCTTCCCGCAAAATCGGGGGCTTCGGTCATTGGGAGCGCCCGATGAAGAGTTCGGATATCTGTATCGGGCACATCTTCAAGCTCAAGAACCTCACTCCAGCTCTGAGCGCCGAAATACGGAAGAAGATTTGCGGTAATTTCATAGCTTCTTTCCGTGTCAATATACTGAACGATCCGCTGAATATCCGTAAGGGATGAAGCTTTGGGATCATTCATATCAAAAGAGATCACGTATGAGGAAAGAAGCTCATCTTGGATCAAGGAATAAAAGCTATATGCATAGATACAGGACAAGGTATTCTTTTCTATCGCCTGCGGAACATTCCAAAGATAAACGAAATGTGTTGGCGCATTGGTATATTGAGATTGCATCTCGTTCAAATACTGCGAATAAAGCTGAATATTATGAAGACTCAGCTGAAAACTGTCCCCGACAGGAAGATATTCGTTTTGATTATTCACGATAAGAGGCTCATATCCGGTCTCGATCATCGTACCGTATGGCACAGACTCGGTAAAACGCGAGTCCAGAATATTCGCGATTGCTTCCAGCAAGAGCCTTGGTGAATATCCATCCTCCACCGTGCGCTCCATATCATAGGTGTTTACATCACTGAATGGGATCACGATATCCAGATCCTTTTGGATCATTCGCGCGGAATTGGCGATGACGGTCAGATACAGCGAATAGATCTCCGCGTATTCTGTCAGTGGCAGAGCTCCGCAATCATTCATGGTATACCGATCGATCGCGGCGCCTACGATCATTCCGTGTATCATTCCGTTTTGATACTTGTTGTATCGTGACGCAAGGAAACTCGCATATGCATATAGGCGCTGTATCGTTTGCTCGGAATAAACATTCGGACATGCATAGACTCCGTCGGTATCTTCGGTAATGGAATCTTCCGATCCTGACGGAAGCAAAAGTTGCAAATAAACCCGTCCTCCGTTTGCGGAATAAGAACGAATCTGCGCATCCAGTTCATGAACGTAGTCCTGATCAAAATAAAAATAATGATCCTCCACGGGATACATATATCCCGCCGATTCCAGACAAAGCAGTCTATCCAGATAAACAGGTACGATCACAGTGCCAAAGCCCAAAGAACTGCTGATGGAAGGATCTCCGCCACGGATCCCTTTAAACGGCAAGCGAGAATTGAAAAAATCGATCGGCTCAGCCGAGTAACCTACCATCTGCGGCGGGGCGGCAAGAATTGCCTGTCCTTCAGGTGAACGTAGAACAATGGCGTATTGAAGAAAACGATCAATAATTTTTTCTGCCTTGATGGCAAATTCAAATTTAACCGCAATATCGGTGCTTGCCAAGGGCTTGCGACTTGTGATCTCCTCAAATTGAGCCTCAAGGGATTCTCCAAGTCCGATACTATGTATCTCTATGGTGTAATTTTTTTGGGAAACCATGATTTCATGGCTTACGTTGCCACTGATAGAGATAAGATTGTCCTCGGGTATATATTCACAGGAATAGGTAACGGCATATTTCTTTAAGGTGGGATACGGAAGCGCGGATTCATTTTGCACAGTGTTCGCATCTTGGACGGGAGCCGCATAAAGCGTCGGAACGCAGTGTCCGAGAATACAGCAAATCAACAAGATCCAAGTAATCGTTTTTTTCATAAAACAACGCCTCCTTCCGAATAATTTTGTATATGATGTGTATATAAAGATATTATATCACATTTTTTCATAAATGAAAATAGAATTTTAAAAAGAAAAAAATTTGATGTCTAATTTTTAAAAAGTTATTGACATTCCCCGAAAAAGGTGATATAATATCTTTCGTTCCATTTGCCGGTGTGATGGAATTGGCAGACGTGCTGGACTCAAAATCCAGTGGTAGCGATACCGTGTCGGTTCGACCCCGACCACCGGCACCAAATCCGCGCAGAAATTGCGCGGATTTTTTTATTTTTTTTAGAAAAAACTATTGACACGGGGATCTTTTTATGGTATACTTGTAAAGCATTTTACTTTACAGTGATTTTGGAGCCCGAGGAGATCGACTTAATATGTTTGAAAAAAACTTAAACGTTGGATATCTGTTGGACTTTTACGGAGAATTGCTTCCTGAAAGAAAGCGTTCTGTATTGGAAATGTATTATAATGAGGATTATTCCCTAGCCGAGATCGCGGAAGTTATTGATATCTCCAGACAAGGTGTTCGGGATATCATCAAAAAAACCGAATCGGAACTGTTTTTTTACGAGGAAAAATTGGGACTTGCCAAAAAGATGCTTCAGGTGGAAGCCTATGCGGATTCCTTGTGTCAATTGGCTGAAGATCACCATCTGCCGAGCGATGTCAAGCAAGAAATCCTGCGATTGGCTCAAGCGGTGAAGGAATAACAAGCTCCCCCACTTCTCCATTCCCTTATGAAAGGAAGGTGACCAAATGTTTCAAAGTCTGAGTGAAAAGCTGGAAAATGCCTTCAAAAAATTCAGAAATAAAGGAAAATTGACCGAGGCTGATATCAAGTCGGGTATGCGAGAGATCAAGCTTGCCCTTCTGGAAGCCGACGTGAATTTTAAAGTTGTAAAAGATTTTATCAACACCGTTTCCGCAAGAGCGGTGGGCGCTGAGGTTTTGGAATCCTTGCTTCCCGCACAGCAGGTGGTAAAGATCGTAAACGAGGAGCTGACCAACCTGATGGGCGGTACACAATCTAAGCTTCAGATCTCCTCTAAGCCCCCTACAGTAGTGATGATGGTCGGTCTCCAGGGCGCGGGTAAAACAACTCACGCGGGAAAGCTTGCGGGACTTTATAAAAAGCAAGGAAAAAATCCTTTACTGGTGGCGTGTGATATCTACCGCCCTGCCGCCATTAAGCAGCTTGAGATCGTAGGAGAAAAGCTGAGCATTCCCGTGTTTACCATGGGCGACAAGGAATCTCCCGTTAAGATCGCCAAGGAAGGCGTGGCATATGCCATCAAGCACGGTCACGATATGGTGTTTATCGACACCGCCGGACGGTTGCATATTGACGAAGAACTGATGCGGGAGCTTCAGGATATCAAAGCAACCGTAGAGCCCACCGAGATTTTGCTGACGATCGACGCGATGATCGGACAGGATGCGGTTACTGTTGCCAAAACCTTTAACGAGCTTCTGGACGTTACAGGCGTGATCCTCACCAAGCTGGACGGCGATACGAGGGGCGGAGCCGCTCTTTCTGTCAAGCACGTAACGGGAAAGCCTATTAAATTCATCGGTGTCGGCGAAAAGCTGGATGCCATCGAACCCTTCCACCCCGACCGAATGGCGTCAAGAATCCTTGGTATGGGTGACGTTCTTTCCCTGATCGAAAAAGCGGAGCAAGCTTACGATGAGAAAAAGGCGCAAGAACTTGAGAAAAAAATTCGGGAATCCACCTTTACGTTGGACGACTATCTGGATCAGTTTGCTCAAATCAAAAACATGGGCAACCTGGATCAGCTGATGGGCATGATGCCCGGTATGAAAGCCGGTGCCATGAAGGATGCCAAGATCGACGAAAAAGCTCTGGCTCACATGGAGGCGATCATTAAAGCTATGACTCCCCATGAACGTGCAAAGCCCGAACTGCTGAACGCCTCTCGCAAGAAGCGGATCGCAGCGGGAAGCGGAACCACCGTGGAGGAGGTCAATAAGCTTTTGAAGCAGTTTGATCAAACCAGGAAGCTGATGAAGCAATTTTCTAATCCAAAGCAATTCTCTCGCTTTGGTCGCAAGATGAAAATTCCGTTTTAAATCACTACGGATTTTTATACAAAAAAATTATTATTTTATTTTGGAGGAAACAAACAATGGCAGTAAAAATGAGACTGAGAAGAATGGGCGCCAAGAAGGCTCCTACTTATCGTGTAATCGTAGCAGACAGCCGCTCTCCCAGAGACGGTCGTTTCATCGAGGAGATCGGTTATTTCAATCCCCGCAGCGATGAGCTGAAGATCGATTCCGAAAAGGCAAAGAAGTGGATTGCTAACGGAGCTCAGCCCACCGATACCGTAAAGGCTCTTCTGAAGAAGTCTAACATTGTTGACTAATTCGAAACGGTGACTTCACATGACCGAATTGAAAGAAATCTTGTGTGACATTGCCAAGGCGATCGTTGACAATCCCGATTCTGTTTCGGTTGCTGAAACGACCAACGGAAACAAGGTTTCCTTGGTTCTCAGTGTTGCCGAATCCGACATGGGTATGGTGATTGGTAAAAACGGAAAAATCGCAAAGGCGATCCGCACCGTAATGAGAGCGGCGGCTTCTACCGACGGCAAGGACGTAACCGTAGATATTCGCTGACCAAAAAATGGGAGTTGAAAAATCGACTCCCATTTTTCGTACACGCAGAAAGGACAATGAATCAATATGAAAGAATCTATACCGTATTCCGAGGAAATACGCGTAGTTTTGTCCGAGGTAATCGAACAACTAAGCAAAATTGAGTCATCCGCTCGGGCTTACGGGGCAGCGGTCAATTATGCTCAAAGGGGGCATTTCTTTTCCGAAGCTGAAGCAAGCAAAAAGGATATATCGACCAAGTATTTTCAGTTTGCAATTCAAACAAAGGATATTTTCAAAAGCACAGATCGACAAATCCTGATCTTAACCAATATCATGAGAAAAGCGGATAGTGAATACACGGAAAAGACACTGGTGCTTTGTAATCAAATTCTATTGCAGTATATGACGCTTCAACAACATACAGGTGATTTTTCTCATTGTACGGAGCAACTCATTTCTACCTCCCATACAGTTCCCCTGCCCGACCTATCTCTTGTGCTTCGACAGCTTCTATTTCAGGTCAACCACACCTTAGAGCAATTCCAAAAAACGCTGGATGATATATCGGGATCCGTTTAATTTTTAGCCGAGTAACAAGACCAATACAACGATTCGGTTTGTCTGGTCATTTTCTCGGCATTAAATTCTTCTCGAAATCGTCGAACTGCCCCCTCCGAACATCTTGCATAGAGTGCATGATCAAGAAAAAACGTGTGTATCCGATCAGCAAGATCGATGGGATGCGATACAGGATAAAGCAATCCGTTTACGCCGTCTCTGACCATATGAGGGTTCCCACCAAAATCACTGGCAACCGTTGGAAGTCCGAGACTCATTCCCTCGGATAAAGCAAGCGAGGATGTCTCTGTCCCTATCGAGCAGTTTGCCTGGAGATGAAAAAGATTGACATAAGGAGCAACGTTCGCACGGAACCCGACAAAACGAACGAATTCAGACAGATTATTTTCTTTGCAGTAGGCCTCTAAAGATTGCCGTATGCTGCCGTCTCCAACAATTAGAAAACGGTATCTATCGGAACGATTCAATAGGATCTTTGCCGCCTTTAAAAAATCCAAGTGCCCTTTACATGGCTCTAATCGTGCGCAGATCCCTACCACAAAAGAATCCGTGGGAAATGTAAGCGCTTTCATCAATCGATCCCGCTCTTCCCTATCCGATTTTTTTAATCCGTCCACGCCGTTGATAATAACATGGATCCGCTTAGACGATACTCCCATATCAGTCAGATTTTTCTTTGCCGCATCCGCAACGGCGATGATGGTGTGACAGAATTTTTCCTGAAACTTACCAATCACCCATCGCCCCACCCTACGAGTCTGCCATGCTTTGAGCGGATATACGCAATGTCTGGTGTAGACGACACTGGGAACACGGCAAATTTTTGCTGCGATCCGCGCGGAAAGGCATCCGTGGCAATTCACCAGATCCGGGCGGATCTTTCGAAATACGGCACAGCATTTTATGATTGCGCTCCAATCCAAGGAACGATCCGCGCAACCGTTGATTTCAAGAACGGGAATCTGAATGGCCTCCAAGCGTTTTTTCAACGCGCTGTTCTCAGGAAGTAATACTGTGGTGTGAATCCTTTTTCGGTCACTGTGCTTCAAGCGTGTCACCAGAAGGATCCCCGCACCGCCAATATTGGTATCGCTAATGGCTTCAATAACCTTCATTTTATCCTCCACAAAAGAGTTGATAGGATTATTTTTTCCGATATATGCCAAAAAAATCCCTTGTTTTTTAACAAGGGATTTTTTTATTGATTAAGATTATTTCTTTTTCAGACGTCCGACAACACGTCCGCAACAAACTGCCTCAGCATATTCCTTCAAAAGGATCTCCCCATATTCGGGATTCAAGGAGATCAAACAATCTCCTCCGTATTTCTTGAAATATCCGTTTCCGTCCAGAATAAAGATACCTAGCTCACCAACCTCCACGGAGTCGGTGTCTTGCACCAAGAGAATATCGCCATCGTGGTACTTGGGCTCCATACTGTTGCCACTGATCCTCAATGCAAAATCCGCCAGCTGTGTTTTTTCATTGTCAGGAACATAGATCTCGTCTGCACAGGTATCATCTAAGTAAACGCCGGGGCCTGCGGATACGGGCAGATCATACAAAAGCATAGGCTTTTTCCCAAATCCCGAGCTTCGGGATGCAGTAGAAATGGGAGAAAGTATCGTTGCCGTTTCCTTCTTGGATACGCTTCCCTTTTGTATACCGGATTGACGGATAACCAATTCGGGGGTTACGGTAGCCTGTACTCGTTCCCCTTCCTTCGCGATCACCATTTTTGTCATTTCCTGACCAAAGCGATCCAACGCACGATAATCCTCAATAACGGTAATCTCCTCAGGGCTGAGGGTATAATTGTGCATATTCTGAGGAATGCCGCTTACAATATAATCCAGAGAGCAATCCAATGCATTTGCAATGGAGATCATATTGGCAAGCTTAGGAGAATCGCTGATCCCTGCTAAAATTTTGCTGAGTGTCCCGAGAGGAATCCCCGTCAGCTCGGACAGACGATCGTTTGTGATCTTTTTTTCACTTTTTATTTTCTTGATTCGATCAATATAATTCATGATTGCCCCCTATTTCCATTTCTGGAATAATTATATCATGAATTTATCTGTTTGTAAAGAGGTTTTTGAAAATTATTTTCCGTTTCCGAAATTATTTTTTACAAATTTGGTAAAAAAGACGATAGAGTATCCGCCAGCACCTTCGCTGATCGCTTTGCCTCCTCTAAACTATTTCCCGATGCTCCAACCTCTACAAGCAACGAATACGGCGCGATTTCCTGGTTATAGGTAGAGGAACGAAGATAGGTTGGACGACAAAGGTTTTCGTATTTAGAATTCAAAACTTCTCTTACTTGCAATGCCAACGCCAGATTTCCTTCCCAACGGGAATTTTCTTCTCCGCCCCAATTGCTGCCCACAATACACATCAGTTGAGCAGCAGGCTCACCGTTGATCAAAGTAACAGGACGAACCATCTCCCCCGATGATTTCACAATGGAATCTCGATGTATGTCGATGACAAGTCGAATGGAAGGATATTTTTGAAGATATTCCCGTATGGTTTGTTCCGCTCTGGTATAGGAATCCTTGTATTGTGTTTGATCATGGAGGATAGTGCAATGAACTGTGGATATTCCTTTTTGGTTTAAATGTTCCGAGACCACCTTGCCAACCGAAATGACGTTAAGTGTCGAATTGGAGGTTCTTGTTGTGTCATCTGCTTCCGTATAAGAAATCGCCCCATCCTTAGAGTATGCTTCTGTACCGTGGGTATGTACGATCAATACAGTGGGCTTTTTTGCTGTGCTCAGATGTTCCACGGAGATATTTCGACTCAGATCTCGCATCAATAGCGCGTTGATGTCCGGAGATAGACCTGTGTCGTTGTGAATGTAGCCTACACCGTATGAGGATAACGATAGGTCCATCGGGATAATTGGAATTTCTCCGTTTGGAACCAAAGAATAGTCATAGGTATATAGCGTGTCCTTCGTCAAAGGATATTTTTCCGATTGTGGTGGAGCTTGTGGATTCAAGGGTGTTTTCGGGGGAGTCAATGAGGAATCCTGATAAGAGGGTAATAAGATCCCCTCTATTTTTTTATTTGGTGTATTGAAGGGGAGATCGTTCGTGTCACTTCCCCATTTTGAAAAATCGATCCAGCCAAATCCAATCTCGGACATAAGTAACGCAATACACAAAAGTAGAGTGATAACAACGGTGATTCGATATAAAGCGTACCAACGCTTCACTCTTCGTTTCTTTAGAAAATCAAAATTGATTTTTTCTTTTTTAATTGTCTCCAATAACGGAACCGCTTTGGAAGACGGCAATTCCTTTGCTGTATTGATCATAAGTTTTCTCCTTTTGGATCCCTTTGGTACAATACAGCATATGTCACCAAAAATATATTTATTCTTGTCCGACAGTGCAAGCGCGATCAATTGCGTCCGCGAGTAAGGCAGATGCGCTTCGAATCAAAAGATCGGTTTCCTTCGGCGTCACAAAAAATCCGTTATAGTCCGAGAGTTTATTAAAGATCTCGTCCGTACATGAAATATTCAGGTGTTCCAATATATCCTGGATCAACGCGGTCGAATTGATTACGGTCGGTACGCCGACCGCTATCACGGGAACACCGAGTGTATCATGGGTGATCGATTTTTGGTGATTGCCAACTCCCGATCCCGGATCAATTCCTCCGTCCGTCAACTGAACCGTAGCCCCGAGCCGCTCAGAGCTTTTTGCCGCCAAGGAATCTACCGCAATGATCACATCCGGGTGAATACGGTCAACGGTTCCCTTCAAAACCTCTACCGTTTCCATTCCCGTATTTCCTAAAACCCCGGGAATTATTGCGGCAACGCGACAAAAATTTTTTTGAAAGTTTTTTTCGTATCCGTCCGGAAGCATATGGCGTGTGACGGTGATTCCTTTTACGGTTTGCGGTCCCAGAGAATCAGATGTCATGTCTGCGTTCCCAAGCCCTGCCACCAACACGGTTCTCGTTGTTTTCCATGGCGAAACGGAATCCACCATACAACGTATTTCCGTAGCAATCGCTTCACTGAAAATCGCAAAATCCAAATGAGATAGCATCCACATAGGTCGGCTTAAAAAAGTAATGTATTTTCGTTTTGTTTTTTTCTTTTGTTCGACCTCAACCGTTTTTTTCATTATAATACCATTGGATATCGGTGTCTCGCTTTGTGTTTTTGTTTCTCTCTCACATGCAAGATCGGTATAAATATTTTTTCTCATTTGTAAAATTCTCCCTATTTTACTATTATATTTTTTATTTGCAGGGTAAAATGCACAATGTAAAACAATATAAGTTGTGCATATCACCAAAAGTGAAAATGTTTGTTAGAATCCAATTGATTTTAATCAAAAAAAATGGTATAATTGTTTGAGTAAATTCCGTGTAACGGATGATAGTTTCAAACCTGAGGAGGTATTCCAATCCATGAAAAAGATCATTTCACTTTGCCTGTGCTTGATTATGGTTTTATCCGTTTTTGTTGGCTGTGCGAAGGAAAAAGACGAGAATGATAAGGGTGCATACATATCCATGTATCTTTCTGATCCCGTCTACAATTTTGACCCTGCGTATTCTTTCCAGAACGAAGCTGCTCAGAAGGTTGTCAGCCTGCTGTTTGACAATTTGTTCGTTTTGAATGAAAATGGAAAAGTAAAGAAGTCCTTGGCAAAGGATTACAAGATTATCGAGAACGAAAAAAATGATGAATATTCCATGCTGATTACTCTGAAGCAGACTCAGTGGTCCGACGGTACCGAGTTGTCTGCCAATGACGTTGTTTTCGCATGGAGACGTTTGTTGGATAACACCAATTCCTTTGAAGCCGCAGGCTTGCTTTACGATATCAAAAATGCAAAAGAGGCAAAGGAAAGTAACGAATCTATTTACGACGTTGGAATTTCCGCGCCCAACAAGTCCCAGATTAAGATTGACTTTGTTGGAAAGATCGATTATGATCAATTCCTTTTGAACCTGACCAGCCCCGCGCTGTCTCCTCTCCGTGAAGATATCCTTTCTCAGACCGTGGATCCTATGGACTGGGCTAAAAAGCCTTCCGTTATGGTTACCAGCGGCCCTTTCAAGGTAAAGAGCGTTTCTTATAATTCCAGCGATGCAGGTTTGGTTCTGGAACGTAACGTATATTATTTCAGAGATGCGATCGAGGATGATCTGGACAAGTCGGTAACTCCGTTCCGCTTGATCATTGATTATACCAAGACACCCGAACAGATCATGCAGGCATATGCAGACGGTTCCCTCTTCTTTGTAGGTGATATTCCGCTCTCAGTTCGCGGAGCTTGGAAGGAAGAAGCAGAGATCACCGATGCGCTCAGCACCCATACATATGCTTTGAATCAAGATGCCGTAGTAAGATATTACGATGCATCCGAGTTCAAGGAGCTTTCCTCTAACAAGGTTGTATTCGACTCCGCGCTGGTTGACGGAACCGACGGCGAGAAGATTTTTGCCAACGCTGATGTTCGTC